>NZ_JBEPAA010000025.1:0-106630 GCF_040298365.1 Kitasatospora sp. NPDC001603 | reverse complement strand
CGTGCCCCGGGCCCGCGGGCCCGGGGCACGGCCATGGCCGGTGTTGGACGGTCGGCTTCAGCGCGGCGCGGTGATGGTGCGGGGTGTCGGGCCGCGGTGGCCGGTCGCGCGTTGCCGAACAGGAGCGCTGACGACGACAGGGGCCACCAGTGGCCGGGGAGGGGGAGCTCGCCGGTCGTCGCGTTGCAGGCCTCGACGGGGAAGGCGTCGGCGAGGCGTGCACCGCTCCTCGCCGGCGAGTCGTGCGCCGAGGACGCCCTGGCCGTGGTCAGGGCGCGTTCGGCCCTCGGGCTGTTCTGGTGGCGGCCGTGGATGCGGTCGCGGTCGAGGCGGGTGTGCCGGGTCGTGGCCGGGGCGGCCCTGCTGCGGGGTCGGGGCGGCCGAAGAGGAGGTCGTAACCCGGGGGGAGTTGGAGCAGGAGGCGGTGGGTGAGGTCGTCGCCCGCGGCGTCGGCGACGACGCTGAGGACGGCGCTGACGTCCCAGGCGGCGGTCGCCTCGCTCGCGCCGGGGATCCAGGCGGCGGTGGCCCGTACGAACCGTTCCGCGTCCAGGGGCTGGGCGGCCTGTAGGGGGTTGAGGAGGACCAGGGCGAAGGTCTCCGGGAGCCGGGCCGCCAGCTCGGCCCGGTCGCGGCCGGCGACGTGGGCACCGAGCAGGGCCAGGACCACGCGGGCGGCCTGATCGGCCTCGCGGGGTGTGGGGTACTCGCCGCGTTCTCGGACCTGGGCCAGGAACGCCTCGGGTCGAAGAGTCATCGTGGTTGCCTCTCCGGATGCGTGGGTGGGCGGTTGGGCCTGGGCGCGGGTTGCTGCCGTTCGCGGGCCCGGCGGCGGTGGGGTCGGGGTCCGCCGGTCAGGCGCCGTCCCAGGCCGGTGGGCCGCAGGATCCGGGTGACCGGGTACTGGGGCCGCGTAGCGCCGGGTGGTGGCCGGTGCTGTCGGCACGGTTGCGGGCGGCGCCGTGGGTCGGCGACCACCCGGGGCCGGCCCTTCCCCGCTGACGCCCGGGCGGGCGCCGGAGGGGGTGCCGCCCTGCGCGGCCCGGGGGTGCAGGGCGCAGGGCGGCAGGCTCAGGAGGTCAGGCGCGGATCTGCCTGGGGGCCGGACCCTGGGCGGTGACGGAGATCTTGCGGGGCTTGGCCTTCTCCGCGACCGGGATGCGCAGGGTCAGCACGCCCGCGTCGTAGTCGGCGCTGATGCCCTCCGGGTCCAGGGTGTCGGAGAGCATCAGCTGGCGGGAGAACACGCCCAGCGGCCGCTCCGAGAGCTCCATGCGCGCGCCCTCGGCCTCCGGGCGCGGGCGCCGCTCCGCCTTGACGGTCAGCATGTTCCGCTCCACGTCGATGTCGATCGCCGCCGGGTCCACCCCGGGAAGGTCGAACGCGATCACGTACTCGTCGTCGGCCCGGTAGGCGTCCAGCGGCATCGGGGCGGGCCTGCTCCAGGTCCCGCTCTGGGTGACGAGCTGCTGGGTCAGACGGTCCAGCTCGCGGAAGGGGTCGGTGCGCATCAACATCGCGAAACACCTCCAGTGGTCCAGGCAACCAAGTGCCAATGCGCTTCACCTGACACCGTTGTAGCATGTCATCCATTCGATGACAACCGCTGATGTCTCCGAAAGGGTGACGCCAGGAGGGAGCGGTCGCGCCGGATGCGGGCCGCCGCCGGTCCCGGCCGGTGTGGGCTCCGGGTGCGGACCGCCGGCCCCGGCCCTCGCGCGGGGAGAAGACTGCCTCCTCGGTACGCACCGGAAAATCTATGCCCGCTGAAGTAGACATTGCCTGGCGTCGTGGTTACTGTTTCTCCCGTAGACGCGGTCAAGCAGTACCCGCCAGACACGAACTGGCGGGCAGCAGTACGCAAGTTCGCAGGTCGGCGCGGTTGCAGGGTCCTGAAGCCAGGGATGTGCGGTAAGGCAACAGGACCGGCGGCCGCTCCGGGCGGCCCGCAGGTATCAGGGGCCGCCACCCAGCGTTACCGCAGTTCAGCAAGTGCATGACCCGAAGGTGAAGTTGAGTTGGGCAGTACCAGCAGTCGCAGGACGCGGTATCCCAGCAAAGGCGCCAGGACTGCGGGCGCGCGTGCTGGGAGGTCCGGGCAGTGGGGTTCCAAGCCGAGCAGGTGAGCACGACGGGCGACGGGGCTGGCTGCCGGACCGGGCGGACCATCAGGACCGCCGCGGCAGTAGTTGGCAGTACAGCAGTAACCGCAGTTCGCAGGGACAGAACCCGGGTAGTGCAGAGGATGAACGGAGGGACGTAGCGCCATCAGGATCGCCCGGCCCGTGAGGCAATGCACCGGGCGGAATCCGAGGACCCCGAGGCAAGGACGGTGGTTTCCGGTCACGCATACGCGATCCCCGCACGCCCCCTCAGCCGGGGCGAGGCGGACTCAAGGAACCCGGCCATAGGGCCGGAAGATGGTGTAAAACCCTTCGGGGCCCCGGGAGCCTCAACGGCCCCGGGGCCCCTCAGCGCGTCCCCGGACACAACAAGAAGAGGTGCAGTGACCACGGCAACCATCCGACCGCATACCCCCGACACCCCCGACCGTCTCGACGACGACGACTACCCCGCCTACACGATGGGCCGCGCCGCCGAGATGACCGGCACTACACCCGGCTTCCTACGCTCCCTCGGCGACCAGGGCCTCATCACCCCCCTGCGCTCCGAAGGCGGCCACCGACGCTACTCCCGCTACCAGCTGCGCATCGCGATGCGCGCGCGTGACCTCGTAGACCAGGGCACCGCCATCGACGCAGCCTGCCGCATCGTCATCCTGGAAGACCAGCTCGAAGAAGCCCTGCGTATCAACGACGAGCTCCGCCGCTCCCAGCAGGGCCAGGCCCCCGACGCCGATACCTGACCGTCTGCCCCGCCCGGCCGACGAGACCGGCCCGCGGTGGGCGACAAGCGCTCACCGCAGGCCGCCCGGCCGCCCGTCTGAGACTAACGCCGCCGGCCGTCGATCCTGGATCGCGGAGCGTGCTCTCCTGCGCGGGCCGGCCGCAGACCCCGCCTCACCCGTGCGAGCTGTCCGTGACCACCGGGTACGACGGTTTCGTCGTCATTCCCGAGCCCACGCCCCGACAGGCCCATCCACCCCCGTCGCGCCAGGGTCAGGACGCCTGCCCGGCGGCGATGACCGGCCCACTTCCGCCGACCGGACCGCGCCTGTCTCCCGGCCGGCTCTGCCCGGGACCCGCCCGTAGGCGGTTCGCCCACGCGGGTGGTCCGCCGGGCCCCCGGCCACTACGGTGTGATGTGCCCCCGCACGCGGGCCGTCAGGTCAGATTCCCGCTTCGCGGGCGCACCCCGGGCCGCCGAGAGCGGGGCCGCAAGGAGTGAACGGTGACCGTCTCCGAGGAGAGTCGACCTCCTGCCCTCGATGTCCGCCTGAGGCCGGACGCGGGCGACGTGGTGCTCGACGCAGCGGGCGACCTCGACCAGACCACCGGTCCACTGCTGAGCGCCGCCGTGGAGAGCGTCCTGGACGCGCCGGCCGTTCCCGGGAAGCTGGTGGTCGACATGTCCCGGGTCGCGTTCTGCGACTCCGGGGGCCTCAACGCCCTCATCCGCGCCCACCTGCGCGCCCGCGAAGCGGGGTCGGAGCTTCACCTGCTGCGTCCGACCGCACCCGTCGCGGCTCTGCTGCGTCGTACCGGCGTGGACCAGGTCCTGCTCGTGGGCGCGGACCCTGCGGCGGCCTTCACCCAGGAGAGCATGCCCGGGTTCGCGTGAGGTCGCACCGCCGCGGAGCAGCGCCCCGCGGGGAGAAGGCCGCCGGTGGCCGGGGCAGCGGGGACGCGGGTAGCCCGAGGCTGCTGAGCCCGGTGGGACTTCGTGTCGGCGGGCATGCCCGGCGTGGCGAACGGGGCCCGGTGCGCTGTGAGCACCGGGCCCGGCGGGAGCTACGCGGCGAGGGCCACGCGCCCGGGCGCGCGGCGGCGGCCGGAGGTGCCCCGGTTGTCGCGGCCCGCGGCAGACCGGGTGTCGCCGGAGCCGCCTGCGGGGCGGCCGCGGCGGCCACGGCTGGTGGACGCGCTGCGGCGGGGGCGTTCGGCGACGGGGTCGGCGATCACGGTGGGGATGCCGGTGGGCACGCGGGCGCCGGTGATGCGGGACAGTTCCTCGTCGCCGGCGGCGACCCGGGTGGTGACGGGGGTGATGGCGGCCGTGGTCATCATCCGGGCCATCTCGCGGCGCTGGTTGGGGAGCACCAGCGTCACGACGGTGCCGGACTCGCCGGCCCGGGCGGTGCGCCCGCCCCGGTGGAGGTAGTCCTTGTGGTCGTTCGGCGGGTCCAGGTTGACGACGAGGTCCAGGCCGTCGACGTGGATGCCCCGGGCGGCGACGTTGGTCGCGATCAGGGCGGTGACCTGGCCGGTGCGGAACTGCTCCAGGGTGCGGGTGCGCTGGGGCTGGGACTTGCCGCCGTGCAGGGCCGCGGCCTTCACGCCGTTGGCGAGCAGCTCGTCGACCAGGCGGTCCGCGCCGTGCTTGGTGTCGATGAACATGATCACCCCGCCGTCACGCGAGGCGATGTGGGCGATCGTGGCGTTCTTGTCGAAGCTCTGGACGTGCAGCACGTGGTGCTCCATGGTGCTGACCGCTCCGGCGGACGGGTCCACCGAGTGGGTGACCGGGTCCTTGAGGAAGCGGCGTACCAGGCGGTCGACGTTGCGGTCCAGGGTGGCGGAGAAGAGCATCGTCTGGCAGCCCTCGGCGACCTGCTCAAGGAGCTCGGTGACCTGCGGCAGGAAGCCCATGTCGGCCATCTGGTCGGCCTCGTCGAGCACGGTGATGCCGACGCCGTCGAGCTGGCAGTCGCCGCGCTGGATCAGGTCCTTGAGCCGCCCGGGGGTGGCTACCACGACCTCGGCGCCGCGGTTCAGTGTCTGGGCCTGGCGGCCGATCGACATCCCGCCGACCACGGTCGCCATCCGCAGGCGCACCGCGTGGGCGTAGGGGGTGAGGGCGTCGGTGACCTGCTGGGCGAGTTCGCGGGTGGGGACCAGGACCAGGGCCAGCGGGCGGCGCGGCTCGGCTTTGCGCCCGGCGGTGCGGGCCAGGACGGCGAGGCCGAAGGCGATGGTCTTGCCGGAGCCGGTGCGGCCTCGTCCGAGGACGTCGCGGCCGGCCAGCGAGTTCGGGAGCGTCGCGGCCTGGATCGGGAACGGCGCGGTGACGCCCTGGCGGGTGAGGACCGACAGCAGCGCCTTCGGCATGTCCAGCGCGTCGAACGCTTCGACGGCCGGCAGCGCCGGGGTGGTGCTGACCGGCATCGCGAACTCGCCCTGCGGGGACGAGCCCTGACGGGAGCCCCGGCCGCCGGAGGAGTACCGGCCGCCGGCGGGCCGGTCGCCGTAGAAGGAGCTGCCGCCGGAGCGGGAGCCCGTGGAGGAGCGGGAGTTGGCGTTCTGGTACGAGGAGCGACTGGAGCGGTTCATGTGGGAGACCTTCCTCAGGGCGGCACGTCACGAGGAAGGCTCCGTGGCGCGGAGGCGCCGGCGGAGACCGCAAGGGAACGGGCCGAAAGTGTGACGGGCGGAGCGTGGACGGTAGAACCGTGCGGCACGTCACCTACGGTCGGCGCTCACCGCGAAGGGGGCGGGAGCGAAGAACCTCGAACCGTGAGATCTCACGGCAGGGCGCCGATCCGGACGCGGCGCTGGGCGTCTCGCGCGGGGATGGCCGCCGGTGGCGGAGCCAGGGGCCTGAACGGCCTTGGGATGCGCGTCGTGGCGCAATGCCGAGGGGCCCGCACCGGGCATCAAGTACGCGGTGCGGGCCCCTCGCTACCAGGCGGGTGCCGTGGCAGAAACTACAGCGGACGAATGTTCTCGGCCTGCGGGCCCTTCTGGCCCTGCGTGACGTCGAACTCGACCTTCTGGCCCTCGAGCAGCTCGCGGAAGCCGTTGGCGTTGATGTTCGAGTAGTGGGCGAAGACGTCGGGGCCGCCACCCTCCTGCTCGATGAAGCCGAAGCCCTTTTCCGCGTTGAACCACTTCACAGTGCCATTAGCCATAAAGAAATCTCCTTCAAGGGGCTGTCCGAAGCACGCACCGTGCGTGCTTCGAGTCGCCGCGATGAGCACCCACCCGGGGAAGAACCGGGAAACAAAAATGCGCCTGCGATACATCAGCAGGCGCACACAAAGTTCATGGGAACCACTACTGCAACTAAGAGCGACTCTAGCAGGTCACGGCCTCCCGTGGTGGATTTCTTCACCTCCGGTTGTGCGACAGCCTTCCTCGGGGCCCGCCGGACCCGAGCTCGCCGGATCACCAACGCCCTTCTATGGAAGGCCAGTTGACAAAGCATCGGCACCCCCGTCGGCACCGGTGTCCCCCGGGAGAATGTGTCCCGCTACTGGCGGGCACCCTGGTTCCTCCGGCAGCGCCGTAAACGTGACGTACCCCGCCCACCTTGCAATCCAAGGCGCCGGGCGGCGTACACGGCATTCCGTCCCCCGAAATCGAATGCGCCGGAATAGCCTCGTGCCCGCGCTTTCCGGTGCGTACCGCGGAACGCGGACCAGACACCGGTGCGCTCGCCACCGGAGGGGCGGCTGGCTGACGTGCCGCACGGCGGCCACGGCTTCGACTGCGACGAGCCGACGGAGGAGTCCCTGCGGGGCCGTTGAGCGGGCGGGGGCGTGACCGGGCATCGGGGGGCTGAGGTCGGCAGGGCCTCTCCCGGAGCGTTGCGCCGTGCCGATTGGCAGGGTTCAACGCCCCGGGAGGGCGGCCCCGTTCATGCCGATCGGCACATGTGCGGGAGGGGGTGGCGAGGCGAGGGTTAGGGGCATCAGGACGGCGGCCGACGGGGCCGCCTGGAGGAGGGAAGCCCACCATGTTCCGTATGCGTAGCCGTGCCCGCGTCAGCGCCCGTGTCGTCCGGGGTGCCGCCGCTGCCGGGCTGGCCCTTGCCGGGCTCGCGGGGATCGCTCCGGCGTCGGCCACCGGTACCACCGGCCCCGCTGCGGGCCCGTCCGTGCCGCAGGACGGGCGGCCCGGTCGTCCTGCGAGCGTCAGTGGTACGGCCCGTATCTGGTACGCGATCACTCCGGACGACGAGATCCGGTTCACCCTCGATGCCTGGGCGGAGCCGTACACCCGCCCCTTGCCGGGTACCCAGGCGTCCGAGGGGCTGCCCACCGACGCCCGGGGCACCATCCGCTACTCCCACCGGAGGGCTGCCACCGGGGAGGTCTACAGCGCCGAGGCGGAGGTGGACTGCCTGAGCACCGGCGGCCCGGTCGCCACGCTGACGGCTGTCGTCACCAGGTCGGACGTGGGCAACACCGGCGAGCGGATAGGCCTGAGCGTCTACCAGGGCACCGGGCACGGCGACGGTCGGCTCGGGTTCTCCTGGGGCGTGGCGAACATGGACACGGGGGCCGACGGGAAGCCGTACCAGCCGGTGGTCGGCACCTGTATGGCGCCGGCGCCGTTCGCCCCGGTCCTGCGGGGTGGCTTCACCGTCCACCACACCGAGTTGGAGGCACCGAAGCCGGCCGGACGGTAGCCGGGCGGCCCGCCCCGGAGATGGTCAGGCGGACCAGACGAGGAGGCCGTGCCGGTAGCGGGCGGCGGCGGTGATCGGGACACGGGATCCAGGCCGACCCGAACAGGGCGTAGCGGGCGCCGCGTGTCCCGTGGTCGAGTGCGTCGGCGGGAGACGCGCCAGGGCCACCGTGACCTCGCGGGCGGTAGGGGTGCCGAGCGGCTCCTCGGGTGGGCAAGGAGGCCTGCTCGGGCGAAACGGCGCCGCGGCCCCTCCGACGTCCGGGGCGCGGCTCACCTGGACGGGTGCGCTGGGCTGGCCACGGCGTGTGACTCGGCAGCAGCCTGCGGTTATGGAGCAAGCAACGGCACAGCGAACCGATGCCCCCGGCCGCCCAGACGGCGGGGAGCCCGGGAGTGGGCGGCGGCGAGTGGCCCTACGGGTCGACGAAGGCCTCCTGGTCCTGGCGGCGGCCGTCCTCGACGACGGGGTGCCGCTCTTCGACCGGCGGTCCGGCGATGCGGCCGCGGAGGTGGCGCGTCGTCTGCGGTCCGCAGTCGGCCGGCCGTCGCAGACGCCGGACCGCCAGCACCTGGCCGTGGCTGTCGAGAACGCGCTGCGCGACCGTTCCGGCAGGCCGCGGAGTGTCGTGGAGGCGGCGACGGTGGAGGAAGCGGTCGCGTGTCTGCGGAGTGTGGAATCGGCGCTGGCGGGCGAGGCGCTCGGTCGGGCCTGCCGACGTCTGTGGGAGGCCCTGTACCTGTGCATCCCCTTGACGACGATCCTCTCCCGGCCCGCGTGGCCGCCCGCCGCGGGCTTCGAGCTGGCTGACGCGCCTCCGCTCGGGTGAGACGCGCCCGCCGGTCCGGGCACGGTCCGGGCACGGCGGGAAGCGCTCCACGGGTAGAGGGGGAGCGGCCCGTCCACGGCCCAGGGGGAAGACAGCCCTCGCCGACGCGGAGACTCTTCCCCGACTGCGCCACGCCTGTGCGCCCGAACTGTGTCCGTGCTGATCAGTCGGGTCGCAGCAGGTCGTGGAGGAGCTGCAGGGCGGCGAGGACCGCGTCGTTCTGGATGTCGTTGCGGTGCCCGGAGCGCGGCTCGGGCTGGGTGGTGATCGTGGCGTGCGGGGCGGCGACGGCCACGAAGACCGTGCCCACCGGTTGGCCGTCCTGCGGGGCGGGGCCGGCGACGCCGGTGGTGGCCAGGCCGTAGGTGGCCCGGGTGAGGGCGCGCACGCCCTGTGCCATCTGGGCGGCCACCTCGGGATGGACGGCTCCGACCTCGCCGACCAGGGCGGCATCGACGTGCAGCAGCCCGGTCTTGAGGTCGGTGGCGTAGGCGACGACTCCGCCGAGGAACGTCGAGCCGGAGCCGGGCGCGTCCGACAGCGCCATGGCGAGGCGGCCGCCGGTGAGGGATTCGGCCGCCGCGACGCTGTGGTCGGCGGCGGCCAGCGCGGAGGTGATCTGTCGGACCAGGACGCCGGCCGGGTCGAGCCCGCGGGAGCCGTCCTGGCCGCCGTGTCCGGTGCGGCCTGTGTCGGGGGGCATGGGGATCTCTCAGGCAAGGATCAGGTCTCGACCACGACGCGCAGGGACGCGAGTTCGGGGTCGGCGCTGTCGGGGACGAGCATGCCCGCGTCGACGCCGCTGCGCAGGTAGTCGATCACGTCGTCGTTGAGGCGTTCGCCCGGGAGGGCGGCGGGGATGCCCGGCGGGTAGGGGGTGAGCATCTCGGCGGTGATTCGGCCGGACGCCTTCTCGATGGGTACTTGTTCGGTGGGGCCGAAGAACGCGTCGCGAGGCAGCATGACCTGCTCCAGGCGCAGGTCCCCGGGGGCGGGAATGTGGATTCGGGGCGCCGGCCGCAGATCCGGGGCGCTCTCGGCCAGTTCGGTCAGTGCGCGGATGAGGGTGTCGGCGGTCGTGGTGTCGTCGGCGTGGGTGAGTTGGGCGCTGACGCGGCGGTGGTCGCAGACGTGCAGGGTGATCTGGTGGTGGGAGCGCAGCCAGTCGGCGGCGCGGTAGCCGGTGGTGCCGAGTGCGGAGATGTCGACGATGACCTGGAGCGGGTCGAGGTCGGCGGCGAGGCCCGGTGCGCAGAAGTCGTCGCGGCCGTGGACGTGCAGACCCTCCAGGGCTTCGATCCGGGCGCGGGTCGTGTCGGCCAGGTCGAGGGTGCGGTCGTAGAGGGCGCGGCCGTGCTGGACCATCTGGCGGCGCCAGCCGTCGAGAGCGGCGTAGATCAGGGTGGAGGGGCTGGTGGTGCCGAGCAGGTCCTCGCGCTGCTTGAGGACGGCCGGGTCGATCAGGTCGCCCTGCAGGTGGAAGACGGAACTCTGCTCCAGGGCCGATCCCATCTTGTGGACGGAGGTGACGCACACGTCCGCCCCCGCGTCCATCGCCCAGCGCGGCAGCCGGGGGTGGAAGGGCAGGTGCGCGCCCCAGGCCTCGTCGACGATCAGCGGTTTGCCGCGGTCATGGCACACCCTGGCGACCGCCTCCAGGTCGGCGCATGTCCCGTAGGGGGTGGGCGAGGTCACCAGGGCGCCGCGGGCGTCCGGGTGTTCGTCGAACACCGCCTTGAAGGACCCGGCGGTCGGGGGGTGCGCGAGGTGCAGGTCCGCGTCCCACTGGGGATCGACCCACAGCGGCCGGATCCCGGCGACGATGAGTCCGGCGACGACGGACTTGTGCACGTCCCGGCCCACCAGCAGCGTCTCGTGGGGACCGGCGACGGCGAGCATCGCGGCCTTCACCGACAAGGAGCTGCCGCAGGTGGAGAAGAACGTGTGGTCGGCACCGACGGCCTCCGCCATCAGTTCCTGGGCGTGCTGGAGGATGCCTCGCGTATCGAGGCGGTCGTCCAGGCCGCCCGTGGCCAGGACGTCCGCGCGGAAGACGCCCGTGCCCAGGGTCTCCAGTACGCGGGGGTCGGCGCCGCGGCCCTGCTTGTGGCCGGGCGGGGTGAAGGCGGTCAGCGGGTTGGCGTGGAATGCCGCGAGGCCTTCGAGTACCGGTGCCTGGGACTGGTCCATGCCGCGCGTCTTCCCACCGGTCGGGGCAGGAAACGGGGTGGCGCCGGAGCCGGCGCAGGTCCACGGGACGGACGCGGGCCGGGCGGCGTCCGCACCCGGGTGCCGGGGGTGCGCGCACCCTCCGCTCCCCCCACCGGGCGACGGGGCTGGTCCGGATGCCACCGTGGGGGTGCGACGGACCGTCCCTGCGGCCAGGTTGAGGAGATGGACATCGTCACCGTGCTGGAGCCGGACACCCCGACCAACATTCGGCTCCTGGAAGCGGACTTCGCCCCGGCCGATCCGCAGGGCCCGGTGCGCCGCGCACACGCCGCCCCGGCGGAGGCCTCGGGCGTCTGCGGCCCCCTCACCCTGTGCGGCCTGGACACCGGCGAGATGACCCTCGCCCCGCACCGACCCACCGACCCCGACCAGCCCTGGCGCCAGGCGCGCTGGAACACCTGCTACACGTGCCGGACAGCCGAGCAGAGCGCCGGGCCGGCCGCTCAGGACCGTCGTGACGACGGCTCCCGTCCGGCGGGAACGACGGCCGGCTGACGGGGCCGCACGCACGGCGGCGGGGCGCCCGCTTCACGCGTGCGCCCCGCCGAGCCTGATCTGCGGATGTGACCTACCAGCGGTACCAGCGGTGGCGCCGGCCCGAGGAGTGCGTGCCACGGGCCACGAAACCCACCAGCCACAGCACGAGTACGGCAATCGCCACCCACCAGAGAATCTTGAGTGCGAACCCGGCGCCGAAGAGCAGCAGGGCCAGCAGGAGAACGAGAAGAAGGGGAACCATCGGAACCTCCGCAGTCGGTGTCGAGCAACCGGTTGCCCCGGGGTCGCACGCATATTCACCCGAATCCTTCCGGCAAGCCGGGGTAGAGGGGCCCGTTTGGCGCAGGGGGCCCCACCGTTTCGGCGCCTCCCGGGCCCGGCGGGCTGCCGCGGTGCCCGTTTGGCGCAGGACCGCCCGGGCAGGCGCGCGGTACCCGAAGAGGAGGAGCCATGGACGACATCCCCCAGGGCGGCTCCGGCGGAGTGCCCGGTCACCACCACGACGACCCCGGCCACCCCGGGACTCCCGACAGCCCCGCGACCCCGGACGGTCCGTCGGACGGCCGCGGCCGGGAGGCGAAGACCGTCCGCGCCGGCCAGCCGGTCGCCGAACAGCGGATCGACCGGAAGGCCGATCGGCAGGAGAGCGGCGATCGGGAGCAGTCCACGAGCGACCGACCCGACGAGTGATTGCACCCCTGGCCAGGGGCACAGTGAAAGCTGTCAGCCGGCGCACGGCCAGCGGGACATGAGGACCGAAGAGGGACCCGACCCGATCCCGTGAGCAAGGACCGACCGACGTCATCGTCAGGGCACCACCAGCGGACTGTGCGGATCCGACCTGCACCTGTACGAGGTGCTCCGGCCGTTTCCGGCGACCGGGCCGCCGGCGCTTCGGTGGGCCCCAACCGGGCCACTGACCCGGCCGGCCGGGGCGCCCGCGTTGCCGCGCGCGCCCCGGAGGGGCCCGGCACGATGGAGGGGTGCAGACCTTCCTGCCCTACCCGGACTTCGCTGAGTCCGCCGCGGTGCTGGACCCGAGGCGGCTCGGCAAGCAGCGGGTGGAGGCCCCTCCAGGTGCTTCGCGGGCTGACCGTCCCCGGGTACGGCTGGCGCCACCATCCGGCCGTCGGGATGTGGGCCGGGTACGAGGAGGCGCTCGTCCGGTACGGGTTGGAGATGTGCCGGGCCTGGACCGCCGAGGGGCGCCGGGACACCTGTGCGGACAGCCTCCGGGACGGCCTGCCGGAGCGCGCCGGGTCGCCCGCCGTGCGCTCGCAGGCGGAGCTGGCGGGTGCGGGAGAACTCCCTCCGTGGCTGGGAGCCGCGGAGTTCCACGCCAGCCACCGGTCCGCGCTGCTCCGCAAGGACCCGGCCTTCTACCGGGCCCGCTTCCCGGACGAACCGGACGACCTGTCCTACGTATGGCCCGCATCCGACCGTGCGCGCCGGGTGTGAGGCGGGCCACCGCCCGCCGCGCAGCGGCCGGCCTGGGGTTGCGCGCCGAGACATGGCCGCTTCGGCGTCGCGGCACGAGCTGGTGTCGTCCGATCGGGGCGGTTCTCGGTCGCGTCGCCTGGGCCCGCGAGCGCTGGGTTGTCGAGCACCGCGCCGACCAGCCCGGCTGTGCGGATCAGCTGGTTGCCGTCAGGGCTGCGCGCGCGGTGGTGAGGATCTGCTCGGAGAGCGGGGAGCCCTTGGTGGCGCGGGCCAGGACGAGTGCGCCGACCATCGTGCAGAGCTGGGCGATGCCGTCCTGGTCCTCGGTGGCGAGCCACTCGGCGAAGTCGCTCACTCCTTCGGTGTAGGCGCGGTGGGCGTCGCGGGCGCCGGGTTCGCGCGCCATGTCGGCGGCCAGTGCGGCGGTGGGGCAGCCCTCTGCCACGTCGTCGCGGTGCTCCGTGGAGAGGTAAATGTCGACGAGGGCTCGCCGGGCGGCCTCACGCTGCCCAGCGTGCTGCTCGAGTCCGGCACCGCGGCGCTGGGTGAGCTCCTCGAACGCGTGGGTGGTGGCTTCGTCGATGAGGGCCTCCTTGGAGGCGAACTGCTTGTAGAAGGCGCCGTGGGTCAATCCGGCCGCCTTCATGAGGTCGGCGACGCTGACGTGCGTGCCCTGCTCGCGGAAGAGCCGTGAGGCGGTCTCCACGACCCGCTTGCGGTTCTCCTGCGCCTGCGCCTGCGATACGCGGCCCATCGGGCACCTCCATTTGGATGTCGACTGGCATCTATCCTAGCCGCAGGTTAGATTGGATGCGTAATCTAATTGGGGGCGGCCCGAACGGTCGGGCCGCCGCGACGCTGGGAGCGCACATGGAACTGAAGGACGCGGTCGCCGTGGTCACCGGAGCCAATCGGGGACTGGGCCGCCATCTTGCCGCGCAGCTCGTGGAGCGCGGAGCGAAGGTGTACGCGGCGGCCCGCCGCCCCGAGACGGTGGACCTGCCGGGTGTCGTCCCGCTGCGGCTGGACGTGACGGACGAGGAGTCGATCCGGGCCGCTGCCCGCGTCGCGTCCGACGCGACGCTGCTGGTGAACAACGCGGGCATCTCCACCGCCACGCCGCTGATCGCGGGCGGCCTGGACGCGGTGCGTCTGGAGATGGAGACGAACTACTTCGGCCCGCTCGCGGTGACACGGGCTTTCGCCCCGGTCATCGAGGCCAACGGCGGCGGCGCCGTGCTCAACGTCCTGTCCGTGCTGTCGTGGCTGCATCCGGCGGCCCTGGGGTCCTACGCGGCGGCGAAGGCCGCGGCGTGGGCACTGACCGGCGCGGCCCGGGAGGAACTGGCCCCGCGCGGCATCACCGTCTCCGCGCTGCACGTCGGATACATGGACACCGACATGGCCGCAGGGATTCCCGCCGACCAGAAGGCCGAGCCCGCCGAGGTCGCCGCCCAGGCCCTGCACGGCATCGAGACGGGCCTGCCCGAGATCCTCGCCGACGAGAGCACCCGGTACGTCAAGCAGGGCCTGGCCGCCTCGCCGAACGCGGCGTGAAGCGCACCCGTCGCACCCTCCCTTCCTCCCCTGTTGATCCTTGAGCAAGGACACCTGATGCGTTACACGACTTCTGGACGCCGGACGGGTCTGCGCGTGTCCGAGTACGCGCTCGGCACGGCGAACTTCGGCCACCGGCTGGAGCGCCGGCGCGCCCGCCTGTCCAAGGTCAGCGCGGTGCCGCTCGGCGTTCCCCACGAGGCGATCGCCGCCTCCCCGGGCGGCATCCAGGGCGGCGACCCCAACCGCGTCATCGCCCCCCTCGCACTGGTGGCCTGACACCCGAGGGCGGCGGCGACCGGAGCGTCGCCGCCGCCCCGGGCCCGGGGCGGACGCCGAGCCGGTGAGCGCAGAGCGCCGCATCGGCGACGGGCCCCGGAAGACCGAAACAAGCACCACAGAGTGTCCCGTTACTGGGAGAAGCCCAGCATGGACCAGAGATCCCGTCCCCTCCCGGACGAGAAGCGGAGACGACGATGAAGGCCTTCCTGATCGAGCGGTACGGCGACAAGGCCGGCCCCCACGCCGGTGAGATGCCCGACCCCCGGGTGGGCGCCGACGACGTCCTGGTCCGGATCCACGCGGCGAGCGTCAACCCGCTCGACGTCAAGCTCCGCGACGGGGCCTTCAAGGCGATCCTGCCCTACCGTCTCCCTCTCGTCCTGGGCAACGACCTCGCGGGGGTGGTGGTCCAGGTGGGATCGTCCGTCACCCGGTTCACGGTGGGCGACGAGGTCTACGCGCGGCCCGACAAGGACCGCATCGGCACGTTCGCCGAACTCATCGCCGTCCACCAGGACGACCTCGCCCCCAAACCGGCCGCACTCACCATGGTGGAGGCCGCCTCCCTTCCCCTGGTCGCCCTGACCGCCTGGCAGGCACTGGTGGAACGGGCACACGTGCGGCCGGGCCAGAAGGTCCTCGTCCACGCCGGCTCCGGCGGGGTGGGCACCATCGCCGTCCAGCTGGCCAAACACCTGGGCGCGCAGGTGGCCTCCACCGCGAGCACCGCCAAGGCCGACCTGGTGAAGGAGCTGGGCGCCGACATCGTCGTCGACTACAGGAAGCAGGACTTCGCGTCCGTCCTCGACGGCTACGACGTCGTCCTGGACACCCTCGGCGGTGAGACGCTGGAGAAGTCGCTGCGGGTGCTCAAGCCCGGCGGGACGGTCATCAGCGTCGCAGGCCCTCCGGACGCCGCGTTCGCCCGCGAGCTGGGCGCGAACGCGGCCCTGCGGCTCGTGATGAGCGCGCTGAGCTTCAGGACCCGGCGCCGCGCCCGGCGCCGCGGCGTGACGTACTCGTTCCTGTTCATGAAGGCCGGCGGCGACCAGCTGCGCGAACTCACCGCGCTCATCGACGCCGGAAAGATCCGCCCGGTGGTCGACCGTGTCTTCCCCTTCGACCGGACCGGGGAGGCGATGGAGTACGTCGAGAAGGGCCGCGCGAAGGCCGGCAAGGTCGTCGTCACGATGACCTGACCGAAACAGTCCTCCCGCCGGCAGACCGGCGGAGCCCCCCTCGGCTGCCGGGAGACGAGTGTCGTCCTGGCGCGGACAGCGGGGCTTCGGGGCCGGCGACGCGGCAGTGTGGGCAACGCAGATGGGAGCGAGTGGCCTTGAGCCGCCCGTCGAGCGTGCGGTTGTCGGTCGTGAGCCGGCGGACCCGCTGCTTGAGCGTGGTGTTCTCGGAGGTGATCCGCTGGATGGCCTCTCAGGGCCCGACCGCTTGGGGCACCTTCGTCGACGGCCGCCTCGTCAAAGTCAGTTGATGACGCCGGCGTCGCGGGCGAGGAGAACGGCTTGGACGCGCTTGGTGACGCGGCGGTGGGAGTCGACACTGGGCACGCTCGGCACCGTCACCTACCTGGGGGCGGACCATGGGCTCGCGGCTCTGTACGACGTGGCCGGCCTGGCCATGATGTGGAGCGTCCTGAACGCGTGGCTCCAGGGCACGGCCATGCTCAGGACGGCCGGCGTCGACGCCGCGCCGTACGCGCCGTTCGCACAGCAGATCGCCGCCGGGGTGGCCGAATGGCTGCCCGGATACGCGGAGCAGATCGACGCCGGCTCGTTCCCGGCCGAGGTGTCCGCCCTGGAGACCGACGCACGGGCGATGGAGCACCTGATCGAGGAGAGCGAGGCGGTGGGGGTGAACGCCGAACTGCCGAAGTTGCTCAAGGAGATGGCCGACCGCGCGATCGCCGCCGGACACGGCGCGGAGCAGTATCCCGTACTGATCGAGGAGTTCGGCAAACGCCGCAACGGCTGACCGGCCCGGCACCGGGATCGGGCCGACCTGCCGTCGCTGCTCCTCCGGCGGCGATGCCGGGCTCCTGGGCCGTTCGGCCGACCCGGCCGCTCAGCGGGGCTCAGGGGAAGTCAAGCGCCGTCGCACATCACCGCACGCCCAGGCGGCTCAGCTGAGGAACTCGACGCGGTCGATGAGGCCTTCGCGGACCCGGTAGGCCACCAGGACGCGGACCGGCTCGTCGGACAGGCCGTGGGCGACTTCGTGGTCGACCACCCAGTCGCCCTCGGTGAGCCGTCCCACGATCTCCGCCCGGCAGCGGCCCGCGGCGAACTGCCGGGTGTAGGTGTCGCGCAGGGCCCGGCGGCCCTCCAACCGGCTGCCGTCCCGCCGGAGAACGAGGACGTCCTCGGCGTAGGTGGCGACGAAGGCGTCGATGTCGTGGTCGTTGTAGGCGGTGAGCTGCTGCTCGACCACGTCGCGCGGTTCGTTCATGTGCTTGATCTCTTCTTCCTCGGGCAGGGGTTCAGGCCGCCAGACGGCGGGTGGCGAGTTCGGCGTAGAGCGCCGCTCCGTCGGGGAGCACCGCGTCGTCGAACTCGGCGTAGGGAGAGTGGTTGAGCGGCAGGGTGTCGGGATCGCTCCCCTTCGGGGCGGCGCCGAGCCACGCGAACGATCCCGGAACGGCGTCGAGTACCCGGGAGAAGTCTTCCGACCCGGTCATCGGGTTGGCCATCGTCCGGAAGCGTTCCTCGCCGAAGACCTCCCGGACGGTGTCCCCGAGGAAATCGGTCTCGGCCCCGTCGTTCACCGTCACCGGGTACCCGGGAAGGTACTCGATCTCGGCCCGCAGGCCGTGGGCGGCCGCGACGGCCCGCACCAGCTCCACCACGGTGTCGGTGACCTTGGCCCGCGTCTCGGCGGAGAAGGTGCGCACGGTCGCCTCGAAGTAGGCGGTCTCGGGGATGATGTTGCGCTGGGTACCGGCCCGGAGGAGTCCGACGGTGAGCACCACCGGATCGAACACGTCGAAGCGGCGGGTCACCATGGTCTGCAGGGCGGTGACCGTCTCGCAGGCCGCCGGGACGGGGTCCTTGGCCCGGTGAGGTACCGAGCCGTGCCCGCCCGCACCGTGGAGGGTGACGTTCAGCGCATCGGAGGCGGCAAGGATCGGCCCGCGCCGGGAGCTGAACTCCCCGTGCGGCATGGTCGACGCCACGTGCAGGGCGTATGCGGCGACCGGGCGCGTGCCCGCCGCGTCCAGAACGCCCTCGGCCAGCATGGCTCCGGCGCCGTCCCAGCCCTCCTCGCCGGGCTGGAACATGAAGACCACGTCGCCGTGGAGCCGCTCCCGCCGTGCGGCGAGCAGGTGTGCGGCGCCCGTGAGCATGGCGGTGTGCAGATCGTGTCCGCAGGCGTGCATGGCACCGTTGTCGGACGCGAACGGCAGCGGGGCCTTCTCGATGACCGGCAGTCCGTCCATGTCGGCGCGCAGGAGCACCGCCGGCCCCGGTAGCCCGCCGCGCAGCACCGCGGTGACCGAACTCAGCGCGGAGCCCTGACGTACTTCCAGCGGCAGTCCCTCGAGAGCCCGCAGCACCCGCTCCTGGGTGCGCGGGAGGTCAAGGCCCAGCTCGGGGAACCGGTGGAGGTCGTGGCGGAGCCGGACCAGGTCGGGAGCCAGAGCCAGGGCGTCGTCGTGTAGGGACACAGGTACCTCCATCGGGCCCGCGCGGGGCGGGAACTTGTGCGGAGCGATCTTGTTCCGCGATTCTGGAGCCCGCAGCGGGGGATTCCCGCGATTTCGCAGGATCACGCCACGAAGAGGCCCTTCGATGAACGAACCAACCGGCAGTCGACGGTGACCGGCTCCGAGGTGACGGTGGACGAGTTGGATCTCGCCCTGGTGAACGCGATGCAGCTGCGGCCCCGGGCACCCTGGTCGCTGCTCGGCCAGACCCTCGGGATCAGCCCGGTCACCGCCGCGCGCCGCTGGCGACGGCTCTCGGAGGCCGGGATCGCCTGGGTGACCGCCTACGGCCTGCCCCACCCCGAGGACCCTGGCTGCGTCGCGTACCTCGACATCGACTGCGCTCCCGACCGGATCCGGCAGATCGCCGACGAGCTGGCCGAGGACCCGCACGTGATGAGCGTCGAACACCTCTCCCAGGGCTGCGACCTCGTCATCGCCGCGGCCTTCACCGACCTGGCGACGGTCTCCCGGTACACCGCCGAACGGTTGGGCAGGCTCCCGGGGATCACCGCCGTCCGCACCCACCTGGCGACCGGCTTCTACGCCGAGGGGATCCGCTGGCGACTGGACTCACTGGACCCCGCCCAGCGCCTGGAACTCCACGACGACCACTCGACGGGCTACGGGATGTCCTCCCCAGTACGGGCCGAAATCCGCCACGAAGACCGGGAGTTGCTCATCAGGCTGGGCGCCGACGGCCGCCTCGGCCAAGCCGAGCTGGCCGCCGCCACCGGGCTCAGCCCGTCCACGCTGCGCCGCCGCCTCGACCGGCTGGCCGCCTCCGACGCGATCCGCTTCCGCTGCGAGATCGCCGCCGGAGACGCCGGCCGACCGGTCCTGGCGACCTTCCGGGCCGACATCCCTCCGGACCGGCTCGACGAGGTCGGTCCCCAACTCGCCAGGCTCCCCGAGATCCGGCTGTGCGTAGCCGTCACCGGCCGGCACAACCTCATCCTCTCCGTCTGGCAGCGCTCCCTCGCCGACGTCCAGCGACTGGAAGCCGCACTCGCCCGCAGGTTCCCCGACCTGCGAGTGGCCGAGCGCCGCGTGTCACTGCGCACCGTGAAGAGGATGGGACGGATCCTGGGCCCGGACGGCCGCGCCGTTCGCGCCGTTCCGATGGACATCTGGCGAGACCCGATCCCGGTCTACTAGCGGTGGTCCACCCGGAGGTGCCGACCCCGCGAGACGGTCGCGGAGGCCTCGCCGCCACCGGCCGGCCGACCCGCCTGCGGGTCCCGCGGTACGCAGTCGGGCGGGAAACCAACAGAAGTGTTCGCCCGACATACCCGCCGGACGGAAGGATTCCACTGCGGCCAAGCAGGGGCCCGGCTGGCGCGGGCGGCCGACCGGCAGCCGATCCACGCCCGGGGGGGGCGCCCGCGGGCGCGTGACCGGCCCCGCACCCCCGGTGCCCCCGCCCGGGCCGGCCGCTGCGTCCGGTCTGGGTCAGCAGCGAACGGTGGAGCCGCCGTTGCTCAGGTTGGCGTCGTAGATCCAGCCGCTACCGGCCGGGCCCCGGACGTAGGTCCAGGTGTTTCCGTAGTCGTTGACGGAGTAGCAGTCGTAGTCCACCCGGACGCCCTGGGAGTACGAGCCGACCAGGGTGCACGCTCCGTACGGGCCGGTCCGCACCGGAGCACTGCTCGCCGAGATCGTGCCCGAACCCGGGTCCAGGTTGCTGTGCGGCCAGTTCGCGTTGCCGCAGGTGACGGCAGCGAGGTCGGACGACGACGGCGCCGCGGCCGCCGACACGGCCGGGAACGAGAGCGAGGCCACGGCCGTCAGCCCGACGGCGAGTGCGGTCTTTCGGAGACGGGATGTCATGAAACGAACTCCTCGTGAGCGGGTCGCCGAGCCGGCCGGCCCGGCGAGCCCTCACCCTTGCCGCCGCGGTCACGGCCGGGCAAGGTTCCCGAGGTGTCCGGGACTGTCCGGGACTGTCCTGGACGGTCCGGGACTGTCCGGGGAACGGTCGGACATGCCGGACTCGGTCTGACCAGCCGAACCTCCCGGACCGCAGGACAACGGCGCCGGCCGCACCGCCGCCCTCGTCCTGGCCAACAACGTCTTGAATCAACGTGGTTGGCCGCGGACCGCTCCGCCAGGATCGGGGCATGAGTTCCCAACCCTTGCCACCGAATCCCTCCCTGGCGCGGGATACGGCCGAGTTCGTCGCGTGCCTTCGACAGCTTCGGCAACGGTCCGGGCTGACCTACAGGGCGCTGGAACGCCGCGCTGCCGAGGTCGGGGCCGTGCTCCCGCGCAGCACGATCGCCGAGGCGCTCCGCCACGACCTGCTGCCGCGACCGGAACTGCTCGACGCCTTCGTCCGGGCGTGCGGACTCGGTGAGGACCCAGCCGTGTGGCTCGAGGCACGCGAGCGGCTGGCACACGAGGCCACCCACCCGGGGCCCGGCGTCCCCGCCGAGGCCGGCCCACCCGCCCCGCAGACGCTGCCCGGCGCCCCGCGGACCGCACCGCCCGCGCCCTCCCGCCGGCGGCTGCCGCGCAGCGCTACTCCGATCGTGGTGGTCCTGGCGCTGGCGGCCGCCGTGGCGGGCGGGGCGGCCTTCCTCCACGACCGTGCGCACCGCCCGGCCTCGCCCGCTCCCTCCTCCGGCGCCCAGGAACGGGCACCGGTCGCGGCGGGCGCGTATCTGATCCGGCCGGTGGGCTCCGGACTCTGCCTGGGGGAGTCGACCACGCACGAAAGCGGTGGGGAGGTAGGGCAGTTCGCGTGCCCGGGCAACGTGCCCACCTACGTCTTCGAGCCGGCCGGCGGCGGCCAGTACACGATCCGCTCCCTCCATCCGGTGATGGGTCACGGCTGCCTGGGAGTGGAGGCCGCACTCCTCGCCGACGGCGCCCGTCTGATGAACGACTACTGCGGCCGGCGGGGGACCGCGGAACGGTTCCGGCTGCGCGCGTCGCCGGGAGGCGCCGGCAGCTACCTCATCCAGCTGGTCCACAGCAACGCCTGCGTGACCATCCCGGGCGATATCGGCACCCCGGGCGTCCTCGCACGCCAGCTCCCCTGCGCAGACCCTCCCGCCGGGCAGAGCTTCACCCTGGAGCCCGTGCCGGCCCCGACCGCCATTCCGGACATCAGAACCAACTGATCACTCGCGTCGGCCGGTGCAGCCGGCCTGGTCCGCCGCCTTCGGTGATCGCGGCCGGCCCCGTGCCCACCACGGACGGGGCGAGGCACTCGACGCCCTCCGCAGCGCCCGGAGAGCGCGGCGAGCCGATCGCCGACCCGGTGACGGCGCGGCCGGCCTTCGGGTCGAGCCCGCCGGGCCGGGGCCGGGGAGAAGGCAGAGGTGGTGCCGCTGGTTCTCACCCCCGGATCGACTACGCCCTGGCCTCGCGTGTTACGCGGCACTCCGGACAGCGCGGCCCCCTGCTTCCCGCAGGCCCTCTGTTGTGCGGGCTCGGGATCGGCGAATATCGTTCCTGATATTCCGTCAGTCGGCGCAGGGGAGCGAACGCCCGTGCGGTGACGCCGTTTGAAGGAGCCGGCAGTGACTGCTGAACCGTCGCCGGGCGGTGTCCCGCCGGTGCCCCCGGGCCCGCCGCCGGGTGCCGGAGGCGGACCCGCGCCCGCGTCCGGCCGCCGCCTCGGCGAGATCGCGGCGCTCGTCTCGGCCGGCACCGCCCTCGCCGGTCTCCTCCTCGGCTTCCTCGGACTTCCCGCCGTGGTGAACTCACCCACCGCCAGCACCGTCACCGAGACCGTACGCGCCACGGTGACCGTGACCGTGACCGCGACCCCGGCAGGCCCCTCCACGCCCATCACCGCTCCGGCCCCGAGCGGCAGCGGCCAGCCGCCGCCCACCACACCCGGGCGGGTCTCCCTCGTGGACGACCTGCTGCCCGTCGACCATGAACAGGGCAACTACGACCGCGGACCGCAGAACGTCAACGGCACGCTGTACCCCACCGTGCTCTCCAGCACCTGCGCCACCGCCACCTGGCAACTGGACCGCCAGTACACCACCCTGACCACGTCATACGGCCTGGCCGACAGCTCGTCCTCCGGCAAGACCGTGAGGATGTACATCGAGCTGGACGGCGCCCGGAAACTGGAACGAGATGTGCCGGTCGGCTCGACGACGCCCGTGACTTTGAACGTCCAGGGCGTCTTCCGCGTCACCCTTGGCTCCACCTACTGCTACACCTTCGGTTCGAACAACGTGGGCGCGTGGATCGAACCCGTCGTCACCAAGGCCCCCTGAGTCCGCCCTTGGTCTGTGGCCGGTCTGGGGGTTCACGCCTGCGGCGTTCCGGCCTGTCTCGGTACGCGTCTGTCCGGCGAAGCCGTCCGCGGACCGCCGGACGGCGGCCCGGTGTGCCTCTGCCCGACGGCCCGGACGGCGGCCGGCTGGTACGGGCCCTGGCAGGCCGGCCTCGGGGTGTCGTCCGACGGCGGGAGTTCCGGTATCAGGTCGTCCCGGGGGCTCGGGCAGCCACATTGGGTTGCCCGCATGGTGACTTGCTCTCCGGCCCCTGGCCCGGTTCCCGTGGGCGTGCTCGCGCTCGTCGCGGTGCTTGGTGCGCAGCAGTCGGCCGGGGCCGGGGAGGACCGGACGGTGAGCGCGGCGCCGGACGCCGGTCGGCGCGCGGAGCTGCGGCGGGCGGTGAGCCGCGGCGGACGGCGGAGCGCGGCGAACGAGATCAGGTTCGGGGGCGGGGTGATGACGGTGCTGCCGCTTCCGGGCGAGGAGCAGGCGCCTGCCTGGAGCGGGGCGCGGGGGCGCGGTCGGCGACGGCGCGCTGAAAAGCGTGCCTGTCCGGGACATCCCCTTTGCCGCTTCTATGCCGACATCACCTGGGGCGAGCGGCGGCTGCGGGTCTCGGCGCGATCATCGTGAACGGCTACGGCGGTGGCGGGCAGTGGAGTCCGCTGTGGACGGAGCCACCCGCCTCGATGTCGGCGAGCCTGCGGTGCGGGGACACGGCACGGCGGTCCTTGGCACACGGTGGACCATCGGACGGAAGCCGAGCGCGTGTGTCCCCCTGCTCGGACTGCGGCATCACGGGATGTCCAGGAAATCGGAGGCGGCGCTGCCCACGGGTCCCATAGCATCGGCCCGCACCGACCCGTCGAGTATCACCAAGGACTTTGTGAATCACTCCGATCTCCACGCCAAGGCCCCCTCGCTCGCGGCCGGCATGGCCGCTGCCGATCACAGCCCGGACATCCAGCTGTCCCAGACTCGCCACCGCGCCGCGCTCGTGGCGAGCTGGCAGATCGCGCCCGGCTCAACGGTCCTCGAACTGGGCTGCGGCCAGGGCGACATGACCGTCGTGCTCGCGGAGGCGGTGGGGCCCGAAGGGCGCGTGACGGCCGTCGACGTGGCCGACCCCTCCTACGGGGCGCCGGTCACGCTCGGAGAATCGGCGGCCCGGATCGCGGCGGGCCCTCTCGGGCCGCGCATCGAATTCGGCTTCGGCACGGACGTCCTCGACCCGTCGGTCGACTTCCCCGGAAGTACCTTCGACCACGTTGTGTTCGCGCATTGCTCCTGGTACTTCGCATCGCTCGGACAGTTGCGGAACACACTGGCCCGGGTACGGCCGTGGGCGCGGCGACTGTGTTTCGCCGAGTGGGACTTGACGCCTGCGTCCGGCGACCAGCTGGCGCACCTCCTCGCCGTGCTGATCCAGGGGCAGACCGAGGCCGCGGGGTCTCATGGCCAGGGCAACGTTTGCACGCCCTTCTCCCGTGAGGCGCTGCTGAGGCTCCTGCACGAGGCCGGCTGGACGGCCGACGGCAGCGGCCCGGTCGACACCGGAGAGCTTCAGGACGGCGACTGGGAGATAGCCGCCTGCCTCGACCTCGCCGCGACGGAGGAGCGTCTGGCCGCGCTGCCCGAGCCGGTGCGCCAGCTCGTCCTGAGCCAGGCCGACGTTCTCCGGGCCATCGCCAAGCCGCGCGGCAACCGCGCGCTCGCCGCGTACTCGGTCACCGCGCGCTGACCTACGACCCCGGCAACCGGCCGGTCAGCGGTCGGTGAGATCGGTCAACTGCCGCCCTTCTTCTTCCAGGCCCGGGGGTGCGGGCGGTGTGTGCCGAGCCCTCGGAGGGGCCGAGTTGTCCTGGACCCTCGCCGCATTGGCCGCCGTCTCGCCCGCCACGGTCCGCCAGGACGTCGCGGCACAGGTCAACGAAGTCGCGCAGGCGCTCCACGCGAACCTCCACCCGGTGAAGGAACGCGGCGTGCGAGCCGTGCGGCCATGCCCCTACCCTCGGGCGGGTGACGGCTACGAGACATGGCATGCTGCCTCCCGTGATCGACACCGCCGATAGCGCCGCCTCGGGCGGGACCTGGTCGTTCGCCACCGCGCGAGAGCCGGCCGAGTTCCCCGCGGCCGGAGTCGAAGGAGTGCCCGGCGTGGAGCACGCCGCCGACGGCCGCCGCACCCTGTGCGGGATCCGCGGCCGATACCTGACGTTCTTCCTCCGCCACTTCCAGCCACAGGGCCTGGCCTCGTGCCGCAAGTGCCGGACGCTGGCCGAGGCAGCGCCCACCCAGCCGTGCGGGCAGGAACGCCTGCACGACCTGCTCCTCCGACAGGCCGACGACGCACCGCTTCGCTCGGACCTGCTCGCCGCGCTGCGCGAAGGCGCGCGGATCGCGATGTGGATCACCGGCCCGGCGAAGGACCTCACCCGATTCCACTCACGGATCGACCGGATGACGCAGGAGGCCGGCCCGGCCGCCGAGGCACTCGCGGCGGCGGCGGGCACCTCCATCACCCTGGCCCGTGTCGAGGACGCCGACCACCAGTATCTCGTCGTCCTGCCGCCCGGTGGCCGCGCTCGCATCGCGCGCGGGAAGGCGGCTGCCTCTCCTGACGCCTGACCCAACCCTCCCCGGCCCCACCGGCTCCTCGCCACACCGCTTCGCCGCGCAGATCGCGCGCGCCGTCCGCCTTCCCGGGCTCGACTGAGACGAAAGCGACTCGCGGTGGCCGGCAGGCCGGCAGGCCGGCCGGCCGCTCGTCCAAGACCAACCCGTCCATCGAATGCACTCATCCCCGCACTGGAGGTTCCATGCCCAAGGGCTACTGGGTCAGCGTCTACCGCACCATTTCGGACCCTGCGAAGCTGGCTGCCTACAACGAGCTGGCCGGTCCGGCCGTCCGGGCCGGGGGCGGACGGCTCCTCGCCCGTGACGGTCGGGTCGTGGCACACGAGGCCGGAATCGCTGCGCGCACCATCCTGATCGAGTTCGACAGCTTCGAGCAGGCCGTCGCGGCCCGCGAGAGCGTGGCCTACCAGGAGGCGCTGGCCGCCCTCGGCGACGGCGTCGAGCGCGACTTCCGCATCGTCGAAGGCATCGACTGACCGACCGTGGTCCGGTCGGATCCTCACCGACACAGCGGGGTCCCGGGGTATACCGGCCCGCTCCCGTGAACGGTGTCACCAGCTGGTTCCGACACGGCTTCGGGCCGCCTGGCCGGGACCGGCGGCAAGGGCGTGGCGGCGCGGGATGTCGCGGTCGGCGGTGTGGACGGCGGCCCGGCCCGCGGTGAGGACTCGGCCTGGGCCGGGGTGATGCCCCGGAGAGGACCGCCATCGCCAGCTCCAGGTCGAAGGCCGCCGATCCACACCCTGCACCGTGGCATCCGACCGGTCCCCTGAGGGATGGGCGCCCAGCATCTCTGACAGACCCTGAGAGGGTCTTCCCCCCGTGGCGGCCGGGGGGCGGCTCCATGTCCTGGCGCAGCGGCCAAGCGGCAGGATCCCTTCATGACTTCACGGCGAACAAGTACTCGGATCCTGGCGGGCGCGGCTGTCCTCGGCAGCGTGTCCGCGCTCGCGGTACCGGTCTCGGCGGCGGCCGACTTCCCCAGGGAGGAGCCGTCGTCGAGGTCGGGCAAGCGGCAGACCTCACGGCGGAGGAAGTGGCCGGAGAACTCCGGGGCGAGATCGATTCCACCCAGGTCCGCTACGGCGTGACCGCCTACCGGGTTACCTACCGCACCACCGACGGCGCGGGTTCCCCCACGACCGCGAGCCAGCTCGTCGTCCTGCCCGGGAGTGGGGCGCGTGACCTGCCCGTCGTCTCCTGGCTGCACGGCACCACCGTCTACCGCAAGGACGTCGCCTCGGAGAATCCCGAGTCGAACGACCGGCTCGTCGCCCTGCTGTTGGCCTCGACCGGACGAGCCGTTTCGGCGCCCGACTACGTCGGCCTCGGCTCGGGTGAGGGCTTACACCCCCACGGCGACCCCCGGGCCACCGTCGCGGCCTCGGTGGACGGCCTGCGTGCGGCCCACACCGTCGCCCACCGCAACGGCCGGGAACTGCAGCGCAACGTCCAGGTCAGCGGCTTCTCGCAAGGCGGCCCCGCGACCATGCTGGTGGGCCGCGCGCTCCAACAGAAGGACACGGACCGCTACTTCCGGCTGGGGCCCTCGCCCCGGTCAGCGGCCCCTACAACCTCTCCGCCTTCGAGGCCGCCGCAGCCGACGACAGGATCAGGAACGCCGGCCTCTACCTGGCCTACTTCGCCACCGCCTGGAACAGGATGTACGGCCTCTACCCCACACCCGGCGATGCCTTCAAGCCCCCCTACGCCGGTGACGTGGAGGACCTCTTCGACGGCGACCACACCACCGAGGACATCGCCCACGCCCTCCCGGCGACCTCCGAGGCCCTGTTCCCGAGGCCTTCCTGAACAGGATCCGCAAGCCCGACGGTGTCGTGAGCGAGAAGCTGCGCCCGATGGACAACACCTGCGACTGGCGACCGAACGTGGCGGTGGAGATCTTCTACAGCCGGGGCGACCGAGACGTCGACCCCAGTCACTCGACCTACTGCGCGGACCAGTTGAGGAAGCACGGCGCCGCCCCCCGGCTGACCGATGTCGGCGGCGTCGACCACAACGGATCGGTGCTGCAAGCCCTGCCCCGGCTCATCAGGTTCTTTGACGAGACGGCCAAGACAAGCTGAAATCCGCCACCCACCACGACACCGGCCCGTCGCCCGCTCGGACCGGACCGGACCGGACCGGACCGGGGGAGTTTGCGGCCGCCCGATCCGGTGAGGAGCGGGCCACCGGCGAAGGCCCGCGAGGGAGCGGGAACGCCCTCCGGCTGGGCGCGGACCGACTCGCCCGCGGACGACGAGAGGCAGGACAATGGGACACGGCGGAAACGTGATCGAGGAACTGATGGCGGACCACCGCGAGGTGGAGGACATGTTCGGCCGCATCCGGGCCATGAGCGGCGGCGGCCAGGCACTGCGGGACGTGATCGACCAGGTCACCGTCGAGCTGGTGCGGCACTCGGTCGCGGAGGAGCAGTACCTCTACCCCGCGGTCCGCGAGCACCTCGACGGCGGCGACGCCCTCGCGGACAGGGAGATCGAGGACCACCGCCAGGTCGAGGACCTCCTCAAGCAGCTGGAGGACCTGCGCACCGACGATCCCACGGTGGGCTCGGTGCTCCGGCAGCTGATGGACGAGGTGTCCGCCCACGTCGAGGACGAGGAGACCAACCTCTTCCCGATGCTGCGCACGGCCTGTACCCCGGAGCAGCTGGACGACCTCGGTGACAAGGTCCGCCGGGCGAAGGCCATGGCTCCGACCCGCCCGCATCCGGCGGCCCCGGACAGCCCGATGGCCGGCAAGCTCCTCGGCCCCGGTGTCGGCCTCGTGGACCGGGCCCGGGACTTCGTGACCGGCCGCGGCAAGTAGGCCCTGACCGCGCCGACCGAACCCCGGCGGTTCCCTGTCGCGCCTTGCCCGACCGGGCACACGCCCCGCTCGGTCGGGCAGGGCGTGACGGGGTCATGCCCCCGCCCGCACTCGTGTACCTCCGCGCGCCCGGCGGATCCCACCGGCTGGAGCGTCTCCGTGGCGTCCTCCGCCCGGCCCGGACCGGAGCCGCCGGTGGGCCGCCGGTGGGCATCAGCCTTCGACGCCGGTGGAGGTGTGGGCCGCGCCGACCGGCTTCGACTCGGGTGATCCGCGGCGCAGGTAGACGGAGAGGATCGCCATGGAGGCGACCGCGAGGAGTTCGGACTGCCAGTTCTGCAGGGTGCGGTTCCAGAAGTCCGCGGACAGCACGTAGTCCCACCAGGTGAACGGCGCCTGGAGGTCGCGCAGCCGCCCGGCGTTGAACGAGGCCGTACCGGTGATCGACTGGGCGAACCAGGAGCCGACGAAGAACAGCGCCATCACCGTGCCGAGGGAGCGCGAGTACAGGGTGCGGCGCAGTCCGGCCGCGCGGGCCCAGGAGGGCGAGTC
The DNA here is from genome assembly GCF_040298365.1 of Kitasatospora sp. NPDC001603. Taxonomy (NCBI): domain Bacteria; kingdom Bacillati; phylum Actinomycetota; class Actinomycetes; order Kitasatosporales; family Streptomycetaceae; genus Kitasatospora; species Kitasatospora sp. NPDC001603. The sequence goes on along the minus strand of NZ_JBEPAA010000025.1, from coordinate 78,279 downwards.
GGCGGTGGCGTGAGCGCCGACCTTCTGTTCGCGGTCGGACTCGGTACCGGGCCGGTCCAGGCTCTTGGACTCCGGGGACCCCCGTTGCAGCAGCCAGACGGTGCCGAAGATGTACAGGAAGAACTGCAGGTACTCCGACTGCCAGTTCTCGGTGACGTCCACCGCGAAGTCGGAGCCGGTCAGATAGCCGGCGACACCGACGGGCTGGAGATCGGCCGCGACGAGCTCGTTGTTCACCTCCGCCAGCCCCGCGGCGGCCTGCCCGACCAGGGTGAGCAGGAAGGCGGCACCGAGGGCCAGGGTGAGGCTGTTGTCGCGCAGGAATCGCCCCGCGCGGTCCGTGCGGCTCATCGGTGCAGCGCCCCGATCGTCGTGAAGTAGACCAGACCGCCGACGACGATCAGCACGCACAGGGCGAACAGGCTGCGCACCGGTCTCACGCTCCCTTGACCGCGCACTTGTAGGGCTTGCGGGGCTGCGGGTCGCACCCCGCGGCGGTGATCTTCCATCCGTCCGGGAAGGCGGACAGGAAGAGGGTGTCGCTGTCCAGCACGGCGCGGGCCTGCCGGCCGTAGACGTCGACTCATCGAGAAGCGCGGCACCGCCTCCGGCGGCTACCGCGACACCCTCTGACCCGGACCACGCCTCCAGCCGCCCCCGCCGCACCCACGGATGTGGCGGGGGCGGTCGGCTGGTCGAGGTCATGTGCGAGCGGGGGCGAACCCGGAGGGACCGGGCAGCAGGTGCTGCTCGGTCCCTCACCGCTGACCGTCCCCATGGCCAGCCCCCAGTCGCCGGGATCCAGGGCCCGGAACTGAGGGTGTCCGCCTGGGGCGGGCTCAAGCGATGGTCAGGGCTCCTCGTCCGGGACGATGTGGACGGCGGCTTCCTCGGCAGACGCGGCGCCTCCGTCGACACCGACATCCGTCGCGAAGGTACTCGGTCCGGTGGCCCGGGGGCGCAGCCGGCCCGCGCGGGCGGCACCTACCTCCTCGTCGCGAGGCTCTTCGCTCGTGTCGGCGGTCTCGTCGGTGCCGTCTGCGGGGTCCTGGGCGGGGACGGCCAGCGTTGGGTCCGGGACCTCCTCGGCCAGCCGCTGGTCCAGGCTCTCGCCTTCGTTCTGCTCCGCCGCCGTGGTGCCCTGGTGTTCGACGGCGAGCGGCCGTTCCGGCGGGGACCAGCCCTCCTCGTAGGGACCGGCGGCCCGGTCGAGCAGGGTGTCCTCCGGGTCCAGGAGGCCTGCGTCGTCGCCGACCTCGGTTGTGGCATCGGGCTGGTAGACGTCGTCACCCCTGGCGTCGTCCGTTGCGGTCATCATGTCCGTCCTTTCGTGGGGCTCGGGCTGTGCTTGCCGGGCGCCTGTCCCGGGGGCCCGGATCGGTCCCCGGTTCCCGGCGGGTCCCGCTGCCGCTTCCCGACCCGCCGCTCCTGGCCGCTTCCTACTGCCGGGCCGTCGGTGCGGGTGCCGGCGGTGGACCGTGGTCCTTCCGGCGGTGTCCGGGTGCCAGCCCGGCGGGCTGGCACCTTCGCACACTTGGTGGCGCCAACCCTCACCGCTCAGGTGGGGCCACCGGACTTCCCTTCCGGTCAGGACCGGAAGGTCAGCGGCTCGACTCCTCCGGGGCCGGTTTGTCGTCGGGGCCCAGGTGGCGGGTGGGCGTCGGGTCGGCCGTGGTGGCGTCTCCCTGCCGCTCGTCCAGGTCCTGTGCTTCGTCCTGTGTGCTTTCGTCGCCCTGCGCGGCAGTCGGGCCGTCCGGTTCGCGCTCCGGGTCGTGCTCCTGCTTCGCGTCGCGCTCGGTGCTCATCGGATTCCGGTCCTTTCGTAGGATGGTCGGCGCCTTCTGCGGCCCGCTCAGGGCGCCACCGCGTCCGCGGCCGGCGCGGCGGGCGGCTCGTCCTCGGACCCCTGCCCTTCGGGGCGGCCCTGCGGGCGGTCGTTCGTCTTGGCGCCCGGCCCCGCCACCCGGCCCGCGTCCTCACTCTCCAGCGCGCGCCGGATGCGCTCGGCGGCGGAGCCGACCGCCTCGTCGACGTCGCCCTCGCCGCTCACCGAGGTGTTCTTCGCCTGCTCGCCCATGTCGCCGTTCCCTCTCCGCTGTGTCCGCGCCCCGGTCCGTCCCGGGGCGGTGATCGTCTACGGGTGCGGCTGCCCAGGCCGCACCGCCTCACACCTGCGGACATCGGCGCGTAGGCCCGTCCGGCGGCTCACCGGAGGCCGAGGGGGCCGGTGATCATGCGGCCACGGCTCGGCCCGCTGCCCGTACTCCTCCAGCGCGGCGTCGACGCGGCCGGTGACCACGGACGCGGGGCGCGCGGCGCGCGGACGGTGTCGGTCAGCACCCGCTCGACACCGCGTCCGAGCACCCGCCGGGCCTGGCCGAGCCGCTGTCCGGCGCCGGCGCGATGCACCGGCCGGGGCCGGCGGCGGCCCGGTCGGTGGCGAGCGCCTCATCCCCCCGGACCCGGCTCGCCCGGGCGTGCGCGGCGCGCGGATCCAGGACGCGAAAGTACGCCACCAGGGAGGAGTACGACCAGGGCGTCTGGTCGGCGAGGGTGGGCAGGACGGCTGTGACGTCCCACCGGGCGCTCTGGGTGGCTGCCTCCGTGATCCAGGCGGCCGCGGCCGGCTCCGACCGCCGGCGGACCCCGGCAGGGCCGGCCGACCCCGGCTGCCAGGGGGAGGATGCGGACAGACCCGGAACTGGCTGCCCGGGGGTGCTCGTGCGCAGCGCGTTCGGGGCCACGAGGTGAGGGAACCGACTCGCCGGCACCATCACCACGGACGTCATCACCGTCAGGTGAGGCGGTTGACCAGGGCGGTGAAGAGCGCGGGGGCGCGGGTGGCCAGGGGGACGATCCGTGGGGCCAGGAGCGGGTTGACGCGGGCGCGGACCAGTGCTCCGGTGAGCAGGCGGTGGTCGCGGGTGGCGCGGCGCCAGGCCCGCTCGTAGTCCAGCGGCCGGCCGGCGCGTACGCAGCGCACCAGGTGGGCCGCGCCGGTGAGGGCGAGCGAGATGCCCTCGCCGGTGAGCGCGTCGATGTAGCCGGCGGCGTCCCCGACCAGCAGGACGCGTCCCGCCACCCTGGCCCGTACCCGCCGGCGCATCGGTCCGGCGCCGCGCACGGCCGAGCCGCGGTGGGCGGTGAGGCGGTGAAGGAGTGCGGGGAACGCGGGCAGCAGTGCGTCGAACGGCAGTCGCTCGCCGGTCAGGACGGCGACGCCGATCCGGTCCGGGCCGAGCGGGGTGACGTAGGCCTCGCCGAGTGCGGACCAGTGGACCTCCACGCAGTCGGTCCAGGGCGCCACCGCGAAGTGCCGTCGCAGTCCGTAGCGCGGGGGTCGCGGGTCGGGGCGTTCCAGGCCCAACTGCCGGCGCAGGGGCGAGTGCAGGCCGTCCGCGGCGGCCAGGTAGCGGGCGGTGAGTCCGGCGGCGGTGATGCTGTCGCGGTCCTGGTGGACGGAGGTGACCTTACCCGCCAGCACCGGCACGCCGAGTTCGGCGGCCCGGCGGGACAGCGCGGCGTGCAGGACGGTGCGCCGCACGCCCATCCCCGCCTCGTGGCGGAACCTGCCCTCCGCGCGGTGGCGGTCGTCCAGGTAGCGGATGCCGCGGATCGGGTGGCCGACCACCGGCACGTCCAGGGCGGCCAGGGCGCGGACGGCCCCGGGCATCAGTCCCTCGCCGCACGCCTTGTCGATCGGGGCGGGACGTGGTTCGAGGACCACCACGTCGAGCCCGGCCAGGGCGGCGTGGATCGCGGTGGCGAGGCCGGCGGGGCCGCCGCCGGCGACGAGGAGGTCGATCACGTCGACGCCGTGGCGCAGCCGGCCAGGGCGGCGTTCTCGCAGCGCAGCCGGGTGGCGAGCAGGGGGAGGTTGAGCAGGGTGAAGGCGGTCGCGGTGAGCCAGGCGCCGTGGACGAGGGGCAGGGCGGCGCCTTCGGCGACGACGGCGAGGTAGTTCGGGTGGCTGAACAGCCGGTAGGGGCCGGTGCTGACCAGCGGTAGGTGGGGCACCACGATGACCCGGGTGTTCCAGCGCGGCCCCAGGGAGTGGATGCACCACCAGCGCAGCGCCTGGGCGGCGAGTACGAGGATCAGCATGGGCAGGCCCAGGGCCGGCAGGAAGGGACGGTGCGCGAGGTGGACCTCGGCCAGACAGCCGGCCAGCAGTGCGGTGTGGAGCAGGACCATGACGGGGTAGTGGCCGGAGCCGTGTTCGACACCGCCGCGTGCCCGGCTCCAGGCGGCGTTGCGGCGCGCGACGGCGAGTTCGGCCAGGCGCTCGACGGCGACCAGGAGGACCAGCAGCGTGTACAGGGGCATCCGGGCCTACCAGCGCAGGAGGACGAGTTCGGAGCAGAAGCCCGGTCCCATGGCGAGGAGCAGACCGGGGCCGCCGGGGGGTGGTGGCGGGTCGTGGGCGAGGGTGTCGCGCAGGATGTGCAGGACGGAGGCGGAGGACAGGTTGCCGGCCTCGGCCAGTGAACGCCGCGTCAGTTCCAGCGCGCGGGCGTCGAGCCCGAGGCTCTCCTGCAAGGCGTCCAGGACCTTGGGTCCGCCCGGGTGGGCGACCCAACCGGTGACGTCCGGCGGCTTCAGGTCGTGTTCGGCGAGGAAGGACCGGACGTCCTCGCCGACGTGCAGGCGCACCAGTTCGGGCAGTTCGGCGCCGAGGACGATGGTGAAGCCGCTGTCTCCGATGTCCCAGCCCAGCGCGCGCTCGGTGCCCGGGTACAGGCGGCTGCGGGTCGCCGCCACCCGCGGCCCCGCGAAGTCCCCGGACCGCGGGTGGTGGCGTCCGACGGCCACCAGGGCGGCAGCGCCGTCGCCGAACAGGGCACCGGCCACCATGTTCGGCACGGAGGTGTCGGCGCGCTGCAAGGTGAGCGAGCACAGCTCGACCGAGAGCAGGACCGCGACGTGCCCGGGATGGCCCTGGAGGTAGTCGTGCAACCGGGCCAGGCCCGCGGCGCCGCCCACGCAGCCCAGCCCGAAGATCGGCACCCGCTTCACGTCCGGCCGCAGGCCCACCCGCCCGGCCAGCCGGGCCTCCAGCGAGGGCGCGGCGATACCCGTCACCGAGGTGGAGACCACCAGGTCCACCTCCTCGGGCGCCAGACCGGCCGCCGCCAGGGCACCGCTCAGGGCTTCCTCCGCCAGCCGCAGCCCCACGTCGATGAACAGGTCGTTGGCCCGCCCGAAGCCGCCCAACTCGCGGTAACGCTCCAGCGGCAGAGCCAGGTGGCGGGTGCCGACCGCGGCGGTGGCGTGCAGCCGTTGAAGGACGCCGCGCTGGGCGTCGGACGCCGCGCACATCGCCGTCAGGGCCTCGGTGATCTCGCCCTGCTCGTACCGGTGCGGCGCGAGCACGCCGTGGACAGCCGCGATTGTGGTCACCGGCTCACCCTAGACGTGATCTGATACTTCATCATGAAATGACCGCCAGTCGGCGATTTGCCCGATCTAGCATGAGGACGTGCACACCACCGGAGTCCGGCCCGAGGCAACCCCGACCGTTCAACCGCAGTCCAGGAGGGGCGCAGCGGCCCGGGGGCTGCTGGCCGCCTCCCACGCCGCCCCCGCGCTGGCCGTCACCGCCGTCGTCACCGCTCTCGCCGTGGCCTGGGGGCGGGGCACCGGGGGAAGCGCGCTGGTGGCCTCGGCGGTCCTGACCGGGCAGCTGTCGGTGGGCTGGTGCAACGACCGGATCGATCTTCACCGCGATCTCGCCACCGGCCGCACCGACAAGCCGCTGGTGGCCGGCGTCGTTCGCCCGCGGAGCGTGGCCGCCGCCGCCGGGGGCGCACTCGCGCTGTGCGTCCCGCTCTCGCTGGCGAGCGGACTGGCGGCGGGCGCCGCCCACCTCGTCGGGGTCGCGGCGGCCTGGTCCTACAACCTGGGCGTCAAGCGCACGGCGCTGTCGTGGCTGCCCTACGCCGGGGCCTTCGCGCTGCTGCCCGCCTTCGTCACCCTCGCGCTGCCCGGCCACCCGTGGCCCCCGGCGTGGGTGACGGCGGCCGGCGCCCTGCTCGGCACGGGCGCTCACCTCACCAACGCGCTTCCCGACATCCCCGGCGACCTGGCCACCGGTGTGCGTGGTCTGCCCCACCGCCTCGGCCCGCACCTCACCCGCGCCCTGGCCGCGACCCTGCTGCTGGCCGGGGCGGCCGCCCTCGTCCTGGGACCGCCCGGGCCCCTCACCACCACCGACCGGGCCTGCCTCGCCGCCACCGGCACGCTCGCACTCACGGTCGCCCTCCCCACCCGCGACCCGCGCAGCCGCCTGCCCTTCCTCGCCAGCCTCGCGCTGGCCGCCCTGGACATCGCCCTGCTCCTGCTGCGCGGCACCCCTCTCACCTGACCGCGGCACGCGCGGCCTCGTCACACCGCACCGCCTCGCTCACCGGCCGATCCTCCGGGGGTACCGCGGCGCCGGGGCGGTGACCGGTGCGCGGGCCGGGAAGGACGGATCGGGCCATTCGGGCCGTGTCGGGGCCTGGGCCGTCGCGCAGGTCGCCACAGGTGGCCGGGAGCGGGACGGGCGAGCGGGCCGGGTACGCGAGTTGCCGCCGCCCACGGCCGCCTTCACGACGAGCGCAGGACACCGGCGCGGGTGGACCCGCTCTCCGCGATCGGCCGAGGAGGCGCTGTGGCCAGGTCACCAGGGACTCCGTGCCCGGGCGGACGGTCCGCAGTAGTCGTCTGCCGTCGTCGCCATCGATCTCACGGACCCGCGCGCGTTCGGCGGCGTGATCATTCTGACGGCCCCGTGCCGCTCAGCGGCTCCCAGGAGTTACCGGGTTCGGGCCACCTGAGCAGGGCCTACGGGGGCTGGATGGTGCGGCCCGGCGCATCGTCGGCGGTGATCGGCACTCATTTCACAGCGCTTGGCTCGCACGGCGGAGATGCTGAGTATGGCGCTGGGTGAGCCGACGTCGGGCGATGGCCGCTTGCGGCAGACAGCTCCTGCCGCGCGCGGGCCGCAACCCGGCGATGACGAAGATCACGGCGAGAAGCAAAGGCGCTGACAGAAGGACGAGGACGGGCATCATCGGACTCCTCACACAAGTGGTCGAGCACGTATCGGGTCTGTGCACGAGAGACAGCCACGGTCGCCGTGCGCTCGTACGGCGGCGGCAGGGTTCAGGCCTGCACTGTCCGCGCTCGATGGCGGCCAGGACGGCCCACTGCATCGGCTGATCCGGCAGCGACGCGGAGAGTGGCACAAGGAGCCGGCCTGGCCGGCGTCGAGCCCGGAAGGGGTGGCGCGATCAGCCGAGTCATGACAGTCATAGCCGCCTCCGCGCGCTGGTCCGGTGTGGTGTGGAGATCACTTGCCCGCTGAGAGGGCGCCCAATCCCGGTCGTGAGACGCGGCGTTCGGTGCGCCGTGGCCGGCTCCCGCAGCAGACGCACCCCGCGCACGCACACCCGGGCCGGGCGCGACTCGGCACGACGAGGCCGGTGGGCCGCTCCCACAGACGTCCGCTCGCTCCGCGCGGCCGTACGAAGGGCGGGGCAGTAGGCGACCTTCGCACCACTGCGGCCGGACGCGCGGGGCGCGTTCGGGGCCGGTCGGAACGAATCCGACCGGCCCCGGAAGATCCACCACCCCAGCGGCGTTCGCCACCCGGCAGGTGCGCGGGGTCAGCCCGTCGGCAGCGCCTGGAACAGGCCGCGGCCCGCACGCTGTGCCCGGCCGGCCTTGACGAGCCGTTCCAGGGTCGTGCGGACGTTGTCGTCCGTGCTGCCGGGGCTGAGGGTCGCGGAGACCTCGCCCGCCCGCACCGGCTTGCCGGCCGCGGCGAGGGCGTTCAGGACATCGTCGGCGATCCCGCGGGATCGCTTCGGCGCCGTCGGGGCTGCCGGAGCCGGCGAGGCCGACTTCTTCGCCGGGGTCTTCTTCGCGATCCGTGCCTTGGGCTTGCTCTCGGCCGGGCCGGCGCCGGCTTCGGCGGCCGCAGGGGTGGTCCCGCGGGGCTTGCGTGCGGCTCGCTTGGCGGGCGCTGCCTGGGTGGCGGGCGCCCGGCGTCGGGTTGCCTTCTTCGGTTCCGGTTCGTCGGCTGCGGGGAGCGGCCCCGCGGCGGCCCCGGCCGGCTCCGGCTCCGCTGCCGCCGGAGCGTCTTCGGCGGACACGGGTGGGGGAGTGGCAGGCTCGGCTGTCGTGCCGACGGAGGGCCGCAGGGCCGCGTCGGCTGCGAGCAGGCCGTCGAGGGCGACCCGCAGCGAGGTGACGTACGCGGCGACTCGCTCCAACTCGCTTTCGAGCGCGGCTTTCTGCTCCTCGAGCTGGGAGAGCTGGCCTTCGACGAGCGTGATGGCGGCTGCGACGCCGGAGTTCGTTTCGACGGAAGGTGCCAAGGGGTGACCTCACTCACATGTGGGAACGGCGACCGCCGTACGGATGATCGCCTTCATGACGCGCCTGCCCGCTCTGCACCCGGGCAACCCTGCAGGGAGCCGGGGACAGCAGCGAACCTCACGGGCTGTTCGAACATCCGTCGAAGGTGGCACTCACGTGCCCGATCGGATCCCGAAGGGTCCTCGAAGAGTTCGGCCTTCACGACACCGCGCTCCCCGAACCACCGCGGCTGCGCCATGCCCGGGACCAGCTCACCACCCGGCCCCACCGTCCGGGTGTCCTCCACCCTCCACCTGGACGGTGATCGTGCCCGGCCCGGCTCCCGCCTCGGATAGCGTTCTCCTACACGGGGTGCCCTAACGGATGTGGCGCCCCCTACGGAGGTAGCCAGCGTATGAGTTCCAAGCGCAGCCAGAATCCAGCCCTGCCCACTCTCGACGACGCCTACCGGCTCGCGTCGGTCAAGGACACCGAGGAGTCCGAGCGCGACGTGGCCGCACGGCTGGCCACCACCGAGCTGCGCCGCGTCTCCCACCCCGGCCGGGTCACCTGGGATCCCACCGATCAGGCCGAGCCCGTACCGGCTCCGCCGACGGTGGTCGACGGCGACGGGGACCTGTGGCTGAGGGACCGGGGAACTGGCACCTGGACCATGCCCGAATTCGACCCGAAGACATTCCCGGCCCGCTGTGGCGAGGTCCTGACGTGGAGCGAGCTCTCCTGTGAGTACGGCCCACTGACCGCACTGGCCGACGACCGCCACGTCGGCGGCCGCCGCCGCTGACCGTGCGGCCCTCCGGGTCGACCGCGCCCCGGAAGGACACCGACCCGGCCCCGACCGTGGCCCTTCTCCCCGATCCGGAGCGGATCTGGCCACACCGTCCGGCGGGTTGTCCAGGCGGTGTGCCCGCGCTTCGAGGTGCCGCATGAGCCTGTGGGCAGGCGAACCACCGCCCCGGGACGCCTGACCGGTGATGCCCTGGGAGCAGCCCCGCAGCAGTGGTCGAGGCGGAGCGCACCTGCTGGTGTCTCCGCCCGCGCTTGCGCGGAATACGACACGTCGGGAACACCCCTCTGCCGTCGGCAGAGCGGACAGCGAAGGGCCGCCACCGATTCGGTGGCGGCCCTTCGCCGGTGTGACGGTGAGGGCTTGTTCGGGCGAAGGGAGAGCCCGTGCGGACTCGGCACTCCGGCTGGGCCGGTGGCCGCCGCCGCCGGAGCAGCCGGGGAGCGCCTGGGAGGTGCCGGCTCGGGGCGGGTGCCCGGGCTTCGGGGTCAGCCGCCGACGTGGATGCCGGGTCGACGGGCGGGGTCGGGTTCGTGTTTGCGGATGATCTCCCGGGTGACGGGGGCCGTGTCGCCGCGGCCGAGGAGGAAGTAGCGGAACATGTGCTTGAGGGGGCTGCCTTCGGCCCAGGCGAAGTAGCAGTGCGGTCGGACGCCGGTGGAATCGCGCAGAGCGAGCAGGATCGCGGCGATGGCGTTGGGCGCGGCGGGGGCTTCGGTGCGCAGGACGCGGTAGCCGTCGACCTCCACGCCGTGGACGGTGAGGGTTTCGCTGAAGTCGGAGGGGTCGACGACGTCGATCTCCAGGAACAGCACGTCGGCGGGGCCGGGCACCGGGTTGATGCCGCGCTGCTCGCGCTCCTTGTCCTCGTACTCCGCGCGGTCGCCGGCCTGGCGGCGGTTGGCGATGATGTTGATGGCCTGGTCGTGGGCGAGGGTGTCGGTGACGAACCGGCGGGCCGCCGGGTCGAGGACGATGCGGTCCGCCCGCAGCTCGGTGGTCCGCGAGACGCGGGAGATCAGCGAGACGGTGATGATGCCGAGGATGAACAGGCCGGAGATGGCGATGCCGTCGGGCTTGTCGACGATGTTGGACACCAGGGCGTAGAACAGCACCGCGGTGAGGAGGGCGAAGCCCGCGGTGGCGGCACGGCGGCGCCGGCGCAGGGCGGAGACGGTGACGGCGAACGCGCCGGAGACCATCATGGCGAGGATGCCGGTGGCGTAGGCGCCGGCCTGCGCGTTGACGTCCGCGTCGAAGGCGATCGTGATGAGGATGCACAGCGCCGTGTAGACGAGGACGACCGGGCGTACCGCGCGTCCCCACTCGGGAGCCATCCCGTAGTCGGGCAGGTAACGGGGGACGATGTTGACCAGGCCCGCCATGGCGGAGGCACCGGCGAACCACAGGATCAGGATGGTGCTGACGTCGTAGACGGTGCCGAACGCCTCGCCGACCTTCTCGTGGGCCAGCCACGCCAGCGCGCGTCCGCCGGCCGCGCCGCCGGGCTCGAACTCCTTGTGGGGGATGAGGACCGTGGTGACGAAACTCGCGGCCAGCAGGTAGACGCTCATGACGACCGCGGCGGTGGTCAGCAACTTGCGGGCGTTGCGGATGCGTGCCTCAAGCCGCTCGGCTGCGTTCGCGCCCTCGGCGGCCACCAGGGGCATCATGCTCACGCCCGTCTCGAAACCGGACAGGCCCAGCACCAGCAGCGGAAACGCCAGCAGCGCCGGTTCGGCCAGGCCGCTGAAACCGCCGCCGCCTTCGGCCAGCGCGTCCGTCCACGCCGACCAGGCCCCCGGCGTGGTGAACACGTCCACCAGGCCGACGGTGACGGTCACCGCGTTGAGGACGAGGAAGACCGCGACGAGGGGAATGGCGACGGTGACCGCCTCACTGAACCCGAGCAGGAAGACCCCGCCCAGCAGGAGCAGCAACCCGATGGTGAGGGCGACCTCGTGGCCGTGCAGGGCATCGGACAGGTAGGGGTTCTCCACCAAGTGCACGGAGGCATCCGCCGACGACAGCGTGATGGTGATGATCCACGACGTGGCGACGAAACCGAGCAGCACCAGAACGAACAGTTTGCCCCGCCAGAACGGCAGCAGGTCCTCCAGCATCGCCACCGACCCCGCGCCGTTGGGGCTCTCCCGCGCGACCCGCCGGTACATCGGTAGCATCCCCACCAGCGTCAGCAGCACGATCAGCAACGTCGCCAACGGCGAGACCGCTCCAGCGGCCAGCGCGGCGATGGCCGGCACGTAGGCGAGGCTGGAGAAGTAGTCCACCCCGGTCAGGCACATCACCTTCCACCACGCCTGCGGCTCGGTGTGCCCCTCGGCGGCCGCCGGACCCACCGGCTGCACCCGGTGGCGCAGCAGCCACCGCCCGACGCCTCCGGTCGGCTGCGCCCGCGGAGCAGCGCTCTCCACCACTTCCGGAACGGCCAGATCGGCCGGACCCTCCTTCATTCCCCCATCACCCTTCGATGCTCAGCACACCGCGGCAGTCGCCGTGGCCAGGTGAGTATGCGCTACCCGGCAACCGTCCCGAACGGGGGGGCAGGCCGGGACGCGCCGCACCGGGAGCCTCCTTCCCCGCCGCTGCCGGCCCACCCCCGCGAGAAGCGAGCCTCCTGCCGACCCGCGCCGCCTGGACGGGGCCCCGGGTCGGCCACGGACCGGGCAGCGAGGGCCGCGATGGAGGAAGGGAAGGCCGGCGCCGGCCGCCGGCGGGTCGGCCGGCGACCCCGAGCGGTGGGACACCTCGGCCGCCCAGGCCGGGTGGACGGGGTGGGAGACCCGTCAGGAACGGGTGTGCGGCGGCCCTGACGGGGAAGGCGGGGCGCATCACCGGACGGTCATGCCGTACGCGCACAAGGAGAAGATCATGTCGTTCATCTGGGCCGTTGTCGCGGGTCTCATCATCGGCGTACTGGCCAAGCTGGTCATCCCCGGCCGCCAGCCGATTCCCCTGTGGCTCACCGTCATCCTGGGTGTCGTGGGCGGTCTCATCGGCAACGCGCTCGCCGGCGCCTTCGGTGTCGCGGACACCGGCGGCATCGACTGGATCCGTCACATCTTCCAGATCGCGGCCGCCGCCGTCCTCATCATGGTCGTCACACCCCTGTGGGGCCGCCGACACGCCTGACCGGCGCCCGCCGCTCGTGGTGCCCCGTCGCCTTGTTCGGTCGGCGGGGCACTCGCATGCGCCGGAGCCGGGTGGTCGGTCGGGCAGGCCCCCGACGCCGGTTGGCCGGTGCCGGCGGCTGCCGCTCCGGGACAGCAGCCGGTGGGCGTGACCCGGATCCTGCGGCCGGTGCTCAGGTCACCGCGGTAGTCCTGGCCGGGCGGCTCCCCGCCTCGTGGCAGCACGATGTCAACTCGTCACGGGCTCCAGTCGCAGCCGCCGGATCGGCCAAGGGGGTGGCTCGGCCGCGCCGAACCAGACCCGCACGTCCACCCCGGTGCGAACGGGCAGGAGGGGGAAGTCGTTCTCGGCGTGCTCGGTGCGGTGCAGCGCATGGCGCCGGTCCAGGTGCCGGGCGGCGTACGCGTCGAAGGCCGCCGCGTCCGACGGCCGGCAGAGCGTCGCGACCACCTCGCGGGTGGACGGCTCCGGGGCGAACCCCGGGCCGCGCAGCAGCGAGGACGTCGTCGCTGTCGACCATGGTGGCGTTGGCCGCGTCGCGGTGCTCGCGCCAGATCGTGCCGGTGTAGAACGCCTCCAGCGCGTGCCGGCGGTGCGTCATGTCGGGGAACGCGCGAAACCAGACGAAGCGGTCCGGGTCGTCGAGGTCGCGGAACCGGCCCCCATCGTGATGCCGGCCGCCTGCTGGCCGGTCACGAACTCGCGCTCGAACAGTTCGATCAGCGTCTCCCGGGCGCCGGGACGCAGGGTGTACTGCCGGAGTTCGACGATGCTCATACGCCGGCCGGCCCGGTGCGGGTGAAGTCCATGATCCAGTTGAGCTCGCGGGTGAGCCCGCCGTCGCCGGAGAACTGCTGCTCCCAGCGGGCGGCGTCCGGGCCGAGGCGGTACCAGGTGAAGTGCACCCGGATCGGGCGGCCGTCGTGGGTGTCGTCGCCGTGGAAGTCACCGCGGTCGCCCGTGAACGCGCCGACCACCGGGGGATCCAGCCGGCCCGTCCGGCTGTCGGACCAGTAGATCAACCACAGTTTCGTCCCGTGGTCGAACAGCCGCAGGGTCACGCCCTGGCGGCCGAGGGTGGGGAAGGTGATCTCGTCGATGTTCCCGGCGCCCCCGAACAACGGCTGGATCACCGAGTGGCCCGGGAACTCCTCCCAGGTGCCGGCGCCCGCGCCCGCGCCGCCGAGCGGGGTGGTGAGGCGCCGGTTGGCCACGTGCCAGGAGCCGTGCAAGAAGTCGAAGTCGTTCATGCGCCGCAGGTTAGGGGCACTCCACTGACATCCGCTGTCAGTGGATAATGGGGAGCATGCGTGCGAGCCGGCTGGTCACCCTTCTCCTGCTGCTCCAGAACCGGGGCCGGATGACGGCCCAGCAGCTGGCCGAGGAACTGGAGGTCTCCGTCCGTACCGTCTACCGCGACGTCGAGGCGCTCGGGGCCGCCGGCATACCCCTGTACGGCGACGCCGGGCACGCGGGCGGCTACCGGCTGGTCGAGGGCTACCGAACCCGCCTCACCGGGCTGACCGCGGACGAGGCGCAGGCCGCCTTCCTCGCCGCACTCCCCGGCACCGCCGCCGAGCTCGGCCTCGGCGAGGCACTCACCAGCGCCCAGCTCAAGCTGCGGGCCGCCCTTCCCGCCGAGTTGCGCGAGCACGCCGGGCGGATCCAGGAACGCTTCCTGCTCGACGCCCCGGGCTGGTACGGCGACGCCGACCGCACGCCCCACCTGGCCGCGATCGCCGCCGCGGTGTGGGCCCGGCGGGCGGTGATCCTGCGGTACCGGCGCTGGCGGGCACCGCAGGAGATCGAGCGGCGAGTGCGGCCGTACGGACTCGTGCTCAAGGCCGGCCGCTGGTACCTGGTCGCAAGCGGGCCGGCCGGAATCCGCACCTACCGGGTCGACCAGATCGTTCGGCTCCGCCCCCTGGAGGAGGAGTTCGTCGTCCCGGACGGGTTCGACCTGGCCGTGCACTGGAACACCTACCTCGCCGACTTCCGAGCGCGGCTGCACACCGGGGAGGCTCTGGTTCGGCTCACCCCGGAGGGAGCCCGCCGGCTCGGCGTGACACCAGCAGGTGAGGGATGGACGGAAGCCCGGGTGCCCATCGAGTCCATCGACCACGCCCACGGAGAGTTCCTCCGGCTGGGCACCGACGTCGAGGTCTTGGCACCGGCCGAACTCCGCGACCGCATCGCCGAGACGGTACGGACCCTGGCCACCCGCTACGGGGGATGACTCCGGACGGAGGAATCCCCCGGGGGTACTGCTGTCGGCGGTGTCGTGCGAGCTGCTGGGTGAGGCGTACGAGGAGGGCGGACCGGGCCCGGCCGATCGCTTCGGCCGGGCCCTCCCCCTGTGTGTCAGGCCTTTCTGCGCGCCGTCCTGTAGAGCTCGGCGGTCAAGGCGGCCACCTCCTCCTGCGAGACGCCCTTGCCACCCTTCATCGCCTGCGCCAACTCGACGACGTTGGCGCCTCCCAGCGTGGAGTAGTCGGACCAGGCGCAGACCGGGAACTGGAACTCCGCGGGACCGCCCTTCGGGGCGTCGGCGTTCTTGTCAGGGGTGACTTTCACGTCCTGGCACTTCATGAGCGCGCCCTCGAAACCGTCGGGCTTCACGGCCCTGGGTTCTCCGAGGCGCTCCAGCTTGAGACCACGCGCTTTGCCGTCACCCTTCAAGCCCTTCTTGGTGACGTTGGCGAAATAGTTGTCCAGCGCCGTGGCGGGGTCGGGGATGTCGCCGTAGAGGCCATCGAAGATCAGGCGCTTGCCCCCCACCCTCGCCGGATCGCCGGGGTCAGTGCTTGCCGCGTTGTAGATCCCGGACACCGCCTGCGCGTTGTTCACACCGACGCCGGCCGCCTCCTTCTTCTGCTCGGCGTTCAACTCTCCGGGCGCACTGGCCGGGCCCGATTTCTTATAGGCATCGACCGACTCCGGAGCCACGAGCGTGTAGCCCTTGCTGTCCGCGGTGACGTCACCGTGGCCCGCGCCCGCGCCCGCGCCCCCGCCGTCGTCGCCGACCACGACGTACGCGCCTCCCGCGATCACCGCGAGGGCGACGACCACTCCGGCGATGATCAGGCCCGTCCTCTTCCCCGCGGCCGGCTTCGGCGGCGGGTAGCCACCCGGTGCGCCGCCGTACGGGAACTGCTGTACGAAGGGGTGCGGTTGCTGGGGCGGGCCCCAGCCCTGCTGGCCGAGCGGCTGCGGCCCGGAGGCCGCCGCCGGTCCGAACCCTCCGGGTTGGCCGGGTGGCTGGGGGCCGTAGGGGCCGGGCTGGTGGTGTGGCGGGGGGCCGTAGGGGCCGGGCTGGTCGTCACTCATGTGCACCGTCCCCGGTGGTAGGGGTCCACGGCCGCCGAGCAACCTGCCGAGCGGCGGTTTTCGACCCGGAGGCGGCGCAGAAGCTGTTCCAGGCGCGTGCGGCGTGGGCCGTGCCGGCCGGATTTCCCTTGCCGGACGCCAGTCCCCGGACCTTGGACCAGGGGAGTTCTTGGTGGCCCCCCTTCGCCTTCTGTGCGGATCCGTCGATGGCGAGGCGGAGACCGATATCGGACGTCACGCTGAACTCACCCTCCTTCTTCGATATGTCCACCATGTGGTGCAACCGCTTTTGCGCGATTGCTCACTGGGCCTGCTGCAGAGATCCTGATGTCCGGATGCCCTCCGCCGAGCCGGGACGGAGAGGTGAACGCTGCCGCGAGCCGGACGCCCTGATGGTGGTGGGCCGAACCGCCCGGGCAACAGGCCAAGCCACCGGCCATTGGTGACCGGCGGTCGAACGGCCCCCTGACCGTGCCGTTCCGGCGGCCGCCCGCTCCCGTCCGGCGGGGCCCCTCAGTGAGGTTCCGTTCTCCCGCTCGTGCGGCTGGGTGCTACGCCAAGGGCGCGAGTCCGATCGACGACTGCCCGCACCGCCGGTCGAGCCGTCCGCGCGGGAGGCGGAGCCGAAGACGGCGCAGACCTGGTTGAGGGCGCGCTGACGGGGCAGACGGGGGCGACGAAGGGCGGATCGGTGTCCTGCCCGAGACGCACCTGAGAATTCCTTCCGGTTCGACCTCGGGGGGTTGCCATGGTGTGACTCACCGTGAAGACTATGGCGGGTTCGCCGTGGGGGGCCGATCGGCTCGGGGCGTGCTGGTGCTGTGCAGCCGTTGCACAGAGGAGAAGGGTGAGGGGAATGCGATGTCAGGCTGGTTCGCCGTGCGGGTCGGGGCGTGCGATGACAGCCGACCGCTGAGGCGCGCCGGGCTGCGACGGGCGTCTCGGTCGCCCCGCTTCGCCCGGACGCCGGAACCCCGGTAGGGGGTCGGCCAGATCCCGCCGTCCGGGCCGTTCCCAGCGGCGTGCCCGGGGGGAGCTGTGCCCCGCCGGGCGCCGCGGTGCGGCCCGATGGCGCATGTCCGCTGGGCCCGACCCGGCGTATCCCGTTCCAGACCCTGTGATGCTCGCGAGTCCCGACCCAAGGAGAACTGGTGATTGCTCGTCAGTTAGGCAGCCCGGAATTACTGTTGGAGGAGATATCCAACCGCTGGTCGGACGATCGCGAGGCCGGAGCGGTTCGGTACGAGGAGAGTCAGGGCCTGTGGCAGGTCCTGGACTACGCGACGGTCGCCGCTGTGCTCGCCGATCCGCTGACCTACTCCTCGGATCTCTCCTCCCTCGCCCCCACTCAGGAGGACTTCGAGGTCTTCCGGCAGGGCAACTTCGTTGGCATGGACCCGCCGCACCACCGAAGACTGCGCGCGCTGGTGAGCCAGGCGTTCACCCCGCGGGTCGTCCTGGGGCTGGCGCCGCGGATCGAGGCGCTGTGCGCGCGACTGCTGGACGCCGTCGCGGACCAGGACCGGTTCGACCTGGTCGAGGCGTTGGCGTATCCGCTGCCCATCATCGTCATCGCGGAACTGCTCGGTGTGCCGGCCGACGAGCACCGGCTCTTCCAGGACTGGGCGAGCGTCCTGTTCAGCGGAGACCAGCTCGGCGAAGCACCCGACATGGCGGACCTGTCACGGGCGTTGGAGGCCATCGCCCCCACCGTCCGTGAGATGAACGGGTACATGCTGGAGCACATCCGTGCCCGCCGTGCGCACCCGGGGGACGACCTCACCAGCAGGCTGATCGCCGCCGAGGTGGACGGCGTCCGCCTGGAGGACCAGCAGATGGTCGGGTTCGTCGCCCTGCTGCTGGTCGCCGGGCACGTCACCACGACCGCGCTGCTGGGCAACGCCGTGCTGACCTTCGACCGGCATCCCGGCACGGACGCCGCGCTGCGCGCCGACCCCGGGCTGCTCCCGTCGGCCATCGAGGAGGTGCTGCGCTGGCTGCCCCCGTTCGCCGAGTTGGGTCGCCGCGTGGCCCGGCCCGTGGTGCTCGGCGGTCACGAGCTTCCGGCCGACTCCATGCTGATCGCCCATCTCGGTGCCGCCAACCGCGACCCGGCCCGCTTCCACGCCCCCGACGTCTTCGATGTGACCCGCCACCCCAATCCTCACCTGACCTTCGGCCACGGCATCCACTTCTGTTTCGGTGCGCCGCTGGCCCGGTTGGAGGCGGTGATCGCTCTGCGCCTGCTGCAGGAACGATTCCGCTCCGTGGCGGTCCCCTCCTACGAGGACATCGTGTACCAGAACCCGGCCGTGATCCTCGGCGTGCGGCACCTGCCCGTCGAGGTCGTCAGGCCGTAGGCCGGACCCGCCCGCACCCCCGCCCGTACCCCGGTCGGCCCGCGCTCACCCGCGGCCGACTGTTCGGACCTGCACATGAGAGCCATCAACGGGAGTCCCTTCTCATGGTGTACAACACTGCCCCGGCCCGCAGACGCGCGCCGTTCCCGGAGCGACGGGAGCTGCAGCACCGACTCGACACCCTCGCCCGCCTGCACCGGGTGCCCGGTGCCCAACTGGTGCTGGACACCGGCTCGGAGGCCGTCTCCGTGCACACCGGTACGGCCGACGCCGGCACCGGCGCCCCCTTCGCCGAGGACACCGCCGTCCCGCTGGGGTCCCTCACCAAGCCCTACACGGCCGCGCTCGTGCTGCTCCTCGCCGAGGACGGCGACCTCGACCCGGACGACCCGGTCGCCGAGTACCTCCCCGAGCTCCGCGAGCTGCCGCACGTGACGGTCCGTCACTTACTGAGCCACACCGGCGGTCTGTCCACCGGGCCCGACTCCGACGCGGCGGCGCGGACCACCGCGGCGCACTACCTGTCGTCGGTGTGCACCGCCCAGGGCGCGCTGTTCCCGCCCGGGACCGACTTCTCCTACTCCAACGCCGGGTACGTCGCCGCCGGGCGGCTGGTGGAGACGGTGACCGGCATGCCGTGGAACGAGGCGGTGGACGCCCTGCTCCTCGAACCCCTGGGCACCGTGCCCGCGTTCCTGGGTCCGTCCGCCCCCGCCCGCCCCGTCGCGGCCGGTCACGCCCTCAACACCGCGACGGGCCAGGTCCGCCCCGTCCGGCAGAACCTGGCTCCGCTGGAGGCGCCGGCCGGCGCCCTGCTGGCCAGCGCCGAGGACCTCGCCGCGCTCGGCGGCGCCCTGGTCGGCCGGACCGCGGCGCTGCCGCCCGTGGTCGCCAAGGAGTTGCGCCACGCGGAACTCGCCGCCGACCCGGGGGCGCTCGCCGACGGCTGGGGGCTGGGACTGGCCCTGTTCCGGCAGGGCGAGAAGCTGTGGTGCGGCCACGACGGCAACGCCCAGGGCACCTCGTGCCACCTGCGGGTCGAACCGGACACCGGCACGGTGGTCGCCTTCACGGGCAACGCCGGTGCGGCGACGGCGCTCTGGCGGGACCTCGCCGAGGACCTGGAGCGGATCGCGGGGGTGCGGGTGCCCACCGTGGTCGAGCCCCTCGCAGCGGGCGAGCCGGTGGCGCTGCCCGAGTGCGCGGGCGCCTACGCCAACGGCGGCACCCGGTACCGCGTCGCGCCGGGGCCCGGTGGCTCGCCGGTGCTGTCGGTGGACGGCGACGTGCCGATACCGCTGCGTTGCTACCCCGACCTGTCGTTCGACCTGGTCGACCCGGGGACCGGCCGTCGGGAGGCCGGGGGGCGGTTCCACCGCGACCCGCGCACCGGCGCGATCGACCGCGTGCAGATAGCGGGGCGCACCGCGCGTCGCACCGGCCACGCCTGAGCCCTCAGCTCCTCAGCTCGTCCGCCTGTCAGCTCGTCAGTCCGTTCAGCCCTTGGTGCCGGAGTACGCGTCGGGCGTGCCCGGTCGTACTCCGCTGCCCGCAACCGCTCGCGCCGCCTCCTCCCCGCCCGGAAGGACCTCATCTCCATGGCCGACCAGCCCGACCACCTCGTCCCCGCGCCCACCTCGCAGCAGGCCGGTGAAACCTTCGGGGTGCCCGAGCACGAGGCGTCCCCGGTGGACGGGGGCGCGACGCTCGGCGAGCTGTTCGCCACCTGGGCGGCCCGCACGCCCGACGCGCCCGCGGTGACCGACGGCCGGCGCACCTGGAGCTACCGGGAGCTGGCGGCCCGGGTCGACCTGCTGGCCGGATACCTCGTGCGGCGCGGGGCCGGGCCGGAGCGGACGGTGGCACTGGTCCTGCCGCGCTCGATGGAGCTGATCGCGGCGGAGCTGGCCACCGCGAGGGCGGGCGCCGCCTTCCTGCCGGTCGATCCCGACTACCCCGCCGAGCGGCGCGCTCTCATGCTCGCCGACGCGGCGCCCGCGGTGACCCTCGACGACCCGGGCTTCGTGCGCGCCGTGCTGGACGCGGCGGACGGGGGAGGGGGCGGCCTTCCCCGGCCGGCGGTCGGCGCCGACCACGTCGCGTACGTGATCTACACGTCGGGCTCCACCGGGACGCCGAAGGGCGTGGCGGTCACCCATCGCGGCATCGGCGGGTTCACCGCGGCCGCCGTCGAGCGGTACGCGGTGCGGGCCGGTGACCGGGTGCTGCAGTTCTCCTCGCCCAGCTTCGACGCCTCCGTCCTGGAGCTCTTCATCTCGGTGCTGTCCGGAGCCACGCTCGTGGTGCCCCCGGGCGGCCCCTGGCTGGCCGACGAACTCGCCGCCGTCCTGGACGAGCACGGCATCACGCACGCGCTGATCCCGCCGGCCGCGCTGGCGACGCTGCCCGCCCCCGCGGCGGGCACCGCCCACCGGCTGCGCACACTGATCGTCGGGGCCGAGGCCTGCCCGCCCGCGCTCGTCGACCGCTGGGCGCCGGGCCGGCGCATGATCAACTCCTATGGTCCGACCGAGGCCACCATCGTGGCCACCTGGAC
The DNA here is from genome assembly GCF_040298365.1 of Kitasatospora sp. NPDC001603. Taxonomy (NCBI): domain Bacteria; kingdom Bacillati; phylum Actinomycetota; class Actinomycetes; order Kitasatosporales; family Streptomycetaceae; genus Kitasatospora; species Kitasatospora sp. NPDC001603. The sequence continues at coordinate 57,731 of NZ_JBEPAA010000025.1, read as the reverse complement.
CGGGCCGCTCTCCGCCGGTGCCGGTACACCGACGATCGGCGGGGCCCTTCCGCACACCCGGGTGTATGTGCTGGACGCGGCGATGCGTCCGCAACCGGGTTCCACGGAAGGCGAGTTGTACATCGGTGGCGAAGCGGTGGCGCGCGGCTACCTGAACCGCGCCGGGCTCACCGCCGCCCGCTTCGTCGCCGACCCGTTCGGAGAGCCGGGCGCCCGGCTCTACCGCACCGGCGACCGGGCGCGCTGGAACGCCGGGGGAGAACTGGAGTTCCTCGGCCGGCTCGACCGCCAGGTGAAGCTCCGAGGCTTCCGGATCGAACCGGGCGAGATCGAGGCCGCCCTGCGGCGGGACACCGCCGTCGGCGAGGCCGTCGTCATGGTCCGTGAGGACGAGCCGGGCCGCGAACGCCTGGTCGGCTACGTCACCCCGGCCGACCCGGAGCGGGCGCCCGACCCGGCGGAGCTGCGCACGAACCTGGCCGCCGCGCTGCCGGCCCAGCTGGTGCCGTCCGTCGTCGTCGTGCTGGCGGCGATGCCGCTCACCTCGCAGAACAAGATCGACCGGCGAGCGCTGCCCGCGCCCGTCCGCCCGGCGTCCGCCGGCCGGGCGGCACCGCTCACCGCTCCGGAGCGCACCCTGGCCGCCATCTGGGCGGACGTGCTGGGCGCCGACACGGTCGGGGCGACGGACGACTTCTTCGAGCTGGGCGGCGACTCGATCCTCGCCGCCCGCACCCTGGCCCGGATCAGGGACGAACTGGGCGTCCGGCTCACCCTGCGGGACGTCTTCACCGCGCGCTCCGTCGCGGCCCTGGCCCCGCTGCTGGGCGGGCACCGCGCCGCCGCGCCGCCCGAGCCGATCCCGGCCGCCCCGCGCGGGGTGCCGCTGCCGCTGTCCAACGCCCAGCGACGGCTCTGGTTCCTCGACGACCTCACGGCCGGCGGGACGGAGTACAACACCGGCGTGGCCCTGCGGCTGCACGGCGCACCGGACCCCGAGGCGCTGAGCCGGGCCCTGCGGCGCCTGGTGGCCCGGCACGCCTCGCTGCGCACCACGTTCGACACGGTCGACGGGCAGGGCGTGCAGCGGATCGCGGAGCAGGCCGCCCTGCCGCTGCGCACGGCCGACCTCGGCGAGCTGCCCGCGGTGCGGCGCGCCGAGGCCGCCGAGCGGTTGCTGACCGACGAGCTGAGCCGCCCCTACGACCTGACGGGCGGCCCGCTGGCCCGGGCGCTGCTGGTGCGCCTGGCCCCCGACGAGCACCTGCTGCTGCTGGGGCAGCACCACGTCATCACCGACGGGTGGTCGGTGGGCGTCCTGGTCCGCGAACTGGCCGCGCTCTACCACGCGGAGGTCTCCGGCGAACCGGACGCGCTGCCCGTGCCCGCCCTCCAGTACCCCGACTTCGCCGTCTGGGAGCAGCGGCGTCAAGCCTCGAACGCGCAGGTCGCGGAGGACGCCGGGAGCCTCGGGTACTGGAAGCGCCACCTGTCCGGGCTGCAGCACCTGCACCTGCCCACCGACCGGCCGCGGCCCGCGGTGCGCACCACCTCCGGCGCCGCACACCGCCACCACCTGCCCGCGGACCTGGTGGCGCGGCTGCGGCACCTCGCCACCGGACGCGGCACCACGGTGTTCACCCTCTTCGCGGGGGCGTCCGCGCTGCTGTTCTCCCGCTACTCGGGCCAGCGGGACGTCGCCTTCGGCACCGTCACCAACGGGCGGGAGCGCCGCGAGCTGGAGGAGGTGACGGGCTTCTTCGCGAACACGGTCGTGCTGCGCGGTGACGTGGACGAGACGGTCACCGTCGACCGGTTCGTCGAGAACATGCGCACGACCGTGCTGGACGCCTTCGTCCACGCCGGGGTGCCCTTCGACCGGGTGGTCGAGGAGCTGGCCCCGCCCCGGGACCCCAGCCGCACCCCGCTGGTGCAGGTGCTCGTCGTCCAGCAGGCCCCCCTCGACCTGCCGAGCGCCGGCGGCCTGCGCCTCGAAGAACACCCGCTGCCGCGGCCCGCCGCACGCTTCGACCTGGTCCTGGAGTTCTCCCCGGACGCCGGGGGCGGCTGCGTCCTGACCGTCGAGTACAACACGGACCTCTTCGAGGCCACGACCGTGGCCCGGATGTCCCGTCACCTGCACCGGCTGCTGGCGGCGATGGCGGACGGCCCGCAGCTGCGGCTGGCCGAACTGCCGATGCTCTCGGAGCAGGAGCGGCGCACCCTGATCGACTCGTGGAACCCGCCCGCGCGCACCGGGCCCACCGCCGCGGAGGTCGCCCTGCCCGAGCTGTTCGAGGCGCAGGCGGCCCGCACCCCCGAGCGGACCGCCGTGGTCTGCGACGCGGTGCGACTGGACTACGCCCAGGTGAACCGGCGTGCCAACCGCCTCGCCCGGCTGCTGGTCTCCCGGGGCGCGGGCCCGGAGAAGCTGGTCGCGCTCTGCCTGCCCCGCTCCGCCGAGCTGCCCTCGGCGCTCTGGGCGGTGCTGAAGTCGGGCGCGGGGTACCTCCCGCTGGACCCGGGCTATCCGGCCGAGCGCATCCGGCTGATGCTCGACGACGCCGAGCCGGTGCTCGTCGTCGCCACCCGGCAGACGGCCGCCGCGCTGCCGGAGGGCTGCGAGCCCCTGATCCTCGACGAGTTCGCCGACGCCCCGGGCACGGACGAAGCCGATCTGACGGATGCCGACCGGCTCGGGCCGCTGGCGCCGGACCACCCGGCCTACGTCATCTACACCTCCGGGTCCACCGGCCGCCCCAAGGGTGTGGTGGTCACCCACCGCACGGTCGTCGCGCTCGCCGGCTGGGCGGGGGAGCGCTTCGGTCCGGGCGGCCTGGACCACGTGATCGCCGCCACCTCGCTCAACTTCGACGTGTCGGTCTTCGAACTGCTCTGCCCCCTGCTGGTGGGCGGGAGCGTCGAGGTGGTCGCCGATCTGCCCGCCCTCGCCGACACGCCCGGCCGCCGGCAGGTCGGGCTGGTCAGCGGCGTGCCCTCGGTGATCTCCCGCCTGCTCGCCGGCGGCGGGGCCCCGGTGGAGGCGCGGACCGTCGTGCTGGCCGGCGAGGCCCTCCCGGCCCAGGTGGTGCGCGACCTGCGGGAGGTCATGCCCGGGTGCGGGATCGCCAACCTCTACGGCCCCACCGAGGCCACCGTGTACGCCACCGCCTGGTTCGCGGGCGACGGGCTGCCGGAGCAGGCACCGCCGATCGGCAGGCCGCTCGCGCTGACCCGCGGCTACGTCCTCGACGACGCGCTGCGCCCGCAGCCTCCGGGCGTGGTCGGCGAGTTGTACCTCGGTGGCGGCGGCCTGGCGCGCGGCTACCTCGGCCGCCCGGGCCTGACCGCCGCCCGGTTCGTGGCCGACCCGTACGGCGCGCCGGGGCAGCGGATGTACCGCACGGGGGACCTGGCCCGCTGGAGGCCCGAGGGTGAGCTGGAGTACGTCGGCCGGATCGACCAGCAGGTCAAGGTCCGCGGCTTCCGGATCGAACTGGGGGAGGTGGAGGAGGCGCTGCGCGGCTGCGAGGGCGTGGCGCAGGCAGCCGCCACCGTCCGCGAGAGCGAGGGCACCCGGCGCCTGGTCGGCTACGTCGTCCCCGTCCCGGGAGGCCGCACGGAGCCGGAAGCCGTACGCCGGGAGCTCGCTCGCACGCTGCCCGACTACCTCGTCCCCTCGGCGGTCCTGGTGCTGCCGGCCCTCCCGCTCAACCCCAACGGCAAGCTCGACCGCGGCCGGCTGCCCGCTCCGGGACCGGCCCCGCGCGCCGTGGGCCACGTCGAGCCCCGCTCTCCCAGCGAGCGGGCCTTCGCCGCCATCTGGGCGGACGTCCTCCAGGTGGAGCGGGTCGGCGCGGAGGACAACTTCTTCCAGCTCGGCGGCGACTCCATCCTGAGCATCCAGGTGGTCGCCCGCGCCCGGCAGTCGGGCCTGCCGGTGACCTCCCGGGACGTCTACCAGCACCAGACGGTCGCCGCGCTCGCCCGCTGCGCGGACGCCGCCGACCGGTCGCGGCCGACCGCCGCCGCCGTGGTCGCCGCCACCGGCGAGAGCCCCCTGACGCCCATCCAGCACTGGTGGTTCGACGCGGGCGCCGAACGCGTCGGCCACTTCGCCCAGGCGCTGTCCGTCCGGCTGCCCGAGGACCTGGACCCGGCGGCGCTGGAGGACGCGCTGAACGACCTGGTCGCCCACCACGACGCCCTGCGCTCATCGTTCGGGGCCGCCGACGGCGCGGACCCGCGCTGGCGGATCGACGAGCGGACCCGCCGGGTCGCCCTGGCCCGCCACAGCGGCCCGGACACCGACACCCCGCACTTCGGCCCCTTCGACCTGCGCCACGGGCCGCAGCTGCGCGCCGTGCTGCACGAGCGCGGGGCCGGCCGCCCGCCCGTCCTGCACCTGGCCGTGCACCACCTGGTGGTGGACGGCGTCTCCTGGCGGGTGCTGCTGGAGGACCTCGACCGGGCCTACCGGGCCCGCCGCGACGGCGGCGACGGAGCGGCGGCGCTGCCCGCCAAGTCCTCGCCGCTGCGGCAGTGGGCCCAGCGGCTGCACGCGCACGCCGCCGACGGCGGCTTCGACGACGAGCGGGGCTACTGGGCGCGGGCCCTCCCGGACCGCGCGGACCCGCTCCCGGCCGACCTGGCGGGCGCCGACACCTACGCCTCGGCCCGCTCGGTGACCGTGCGCCTGAGCGCCGCCGACACCGCCGTCCTGCTGCGCACCCTGCCCGAGACCTACCGCACCCAGGTCAACGACGTGCTGCTGAGCGCTCTCGGCCGGGTCCTGTGCGGGTGGAGCGGGCAGGACCGGGTGGTGGTCGACGTCGAGGGGCACGGGCGGGAGGAACTCTTCCCCGACCTCGACATCACCCGTACCGTCGGCTGGTTCACCACCCGGCACCCCGTCGCCCTCGCCGTCCCGGCGCAGGCGGACTGGGACGCGGTCCTCAAGCAGGTCAAGGAGCAGCTGCGGGCCGTTCCCCGGCACGGCCTGGGCCACGACGTGCTTGACCGGCTGGGCCGGATCGGGACGGCGCAGGGTAGGACGGCGCAGGGCAGGACGGCGCAGGTCAGCTTCAACTACCTGGGGCGCATCGCGTTCCCGGACGGCCCGGACGGCCTGTACCGGGGCACCTTCCGCCCGCTGGAGCTGGACGCCGACCCCCTGGTCGAGCGCCCGCACGCCCTGGAGGTCGTCGGACGCCTCGACGGTGACGCGCTGGAGTTCAGCTGGTCCTACTCCGACCAGCGGTACCTGCCCGCCACCGTCGAGGCGCTGGCCGGACGGTTCGCCGACACGCTGGCCGACCTCGCCCGGCACGCGGCCCGGCCGGGCGCGGGCGGCCGCACGCCGTCCGACTTCCCGCTCGTCCGGCTCGACCAGGCCGCCGTGGACCGCGTCGTGGGAGCCGAGCCGGGCGCCGTGGAGGACGTCCTGCCGCTGACGCCGACCCAGACCGGCATGCTCTTCCACGCCCTCTCCCAGGCCGACAGCGCCGCCTACTTCCAGCAGCTGACCTTCGTCCTGGAGGGCGTACCCGACCCGGACCGGCTGGCCGCGGCCTGGCAGCGGGTGACCGGGCGGAGCGCGGTGCTGCGCGGCCGCGTCCGGTGGCAGGACGTGCCCGAGCCGTTGCTGGTGGTGGAACGCCGCGCCCCCGTCCCGGTCACCGGCCTGGACTGGCGCGAGCTGACCGAGGAGGAGCGCCGCGAGCGGCTGGCCGACCTGCTGGACCGCGACCGCGCGACGGGCATCGACCTTGCCCAGGCGCCGCTTCAGCGCCTGGTGCTCGCACGGGTCTCGGAGACCGGTGTGCGCGTGGTCTGGTCCTTTCACCACCTGATCCTGGACGGCTGGAGCCTGTTCCAGGTGCTGTCGGACGTCTTCGCCTGCCACGCGGCGCTCTGCGCGGCGGGGCCGGACGCTCCGGACGGCCTCGACGTCCTCGACATCCCGGACGGGACGGCGCAGCGCCCTCCCTACCGCGACTACCTGGCCTGGCTGCGCGAGCGTGACTGGGACCAGGCCGAGCAGCACTGGCGGGAGCGCCTCGGCGGCCTGACCGAGTCGACGCCGCTGCCCTGGGACCGCGAGCCGCGCGAGAGCCACCACGCGGAGTCCGGCCAGGCCGTGCGGGTGAGCGTGCCCGCGTCCGCCACCCGGGCCCTGGAGGACTTCGCGAAGACCACCGGCCTCACCCTGAACACCCTGGTCCAGGGCGCCTGGGCGCTGCTGCTGGGGCGTCAGTCAGGCCGTGACGAGGTGGTGTTCGGCACCACGGTGTCCGGCCGGCCGGCCGAGCTGCCCGGCGCCGAGGCGATGACCGGCCTCTTCATCGCGACGCTGCCCACCCGCGCTGCGGTGCCGGCCGTCGGCACGCTGGTCGACTGGCTGCGCCGGCTCCAGTGGGAGCAGAACGAGGACCGGCGCTTCGACTTCGTGCCACTGACCCGGATGCGGACGTTCACCGGCCTTCCCGAGCGGACCGCCCTGTTCGACAGCATCGTCGTCTTCGAGAACTACCCGGTGGACGACGAACTCGCCGCCGCCCACGGCCTGCGCCTGAGCGGCCTGGAGGGTGTCGAGACCACCAACTACCCCTTGAGCCTGGTGGCCTACCCGGGCCCTGAGCTGGCGCTGCGGCTCTGCTACGACCCGGAGCTGTTCGACGCCGCCACGGCTGGGCGGATGGTCGAGTACCTCACCGTCCTGCTGGCGGGCATGCCCGACGGCGCCCAGCGCCCGCCCGCCCGGCTGCCGCTGCTGAGCGCGGAGCGCCGCGCCCAGGTGCTCCACGCCTGGAACGACACCGCCACCGAGCTGCCCGAGCGCAGCGTCGCCGAGCTGTTCGCCGAACAGGTGCGCCGCACGCCCGACGCCGTCGCGCTGGAAGCCGGCGACGAGCGGCTCAGCTACCGGGAGCTCGACGCCCGCGCCGCCGCCCTGGCGCGCCGGCTGACCGCGCTCGGCGTCCGGGTCGAGCGCCCGGTCGGCGTGCTGATGAACCGCTCGGTGTGGCTGATCGTCGCCCAACTGGCGCTCGTCCGCACCGGCGGGGTGTACGTGCCGCTGGACGGGCGGGCGCCGCGCGAGCGGCTGCGCCGGACGCTGGCCGAGGCCGGCGCCGGGCTGGTGCTCACCGACGCCGACTGGGAGCCGACGGCGCGCGACCTGTGCCCCGGCGACGGCGTACTGCGCCCGGACGAGCCGCCGCACGACGCGGCCGCCGAGGCCCGGCCCGAGCAGGACGGTCCCGCGGTCCACCCCGACAACCTCCAGTACCTGATGTTCACCTCCGGCTCGACGGGCACGCCCAAGGGCGTCGCGGTGCGCCAGCGCGATGTCGCCGCGCTCGCCCTGGGCCGTGCCTTCACCGGCCACGACCGGGTGCTCGTGCACTCCCCGCACGCGTTCGACGCCTCCACCTACGAGGTGTGGGTGCCCCTGCTGCGCGGCGGCACGGCCGTGCTGGCCCCTCCGGTGGAACTGGACGCGGCCGTGGTCCGGCGCGCCGTCACCGAGCAGGGCGTGCGCCACCTCTGGCTGACCGCCGGCCTCTTCCGCCTCCTCGCCCAGGAGGACCCCGGCTGCCTGCGCGGCGCCCGGGAAGTGTGGACCGGTGGCGAGGCCGTGCCTGGCGCGGTGGTCCGCCGGGTCCTGGAGGCGTGCCCCGACCTCACCGTGGTCGACGGCTACGGTCCGACCGAGACGACCACCTTCGCCACCCGCCGGGTCTTCCGCGCCGGCGAGCCGCTGTCCGCGGTGCTGCCCATCGGACGCCCGCTCGACAACACCCGCGTCTACCTGCTCGACGACGCGCTCCAGCCGCAACCGCCCGGCATCGTGGGAGAGCTGTACATCGCCGGCGCCGGGCTCGCCCGGGGCTACGCCGGCCGGCCCGGCGAGACCGCCACCCGTTACCTGGCCGACCCGTTCGGGCCGCCGGGGGAGCGGATGTACCGCACCGGTGACACCGCGCGCTGGAGCGACGACGGCGAACTGCACTTCGTGGGCCGGGCGGACGACCAGATCAAGATCCGCGGGTTCCGCATCGAACCCGCCGAGATCGAGGCGCGACTCACCGACCACCCGGACGTCGCCGAGGCGGTCGTCTCGCTCCACCAGGACGGCGGCCGCAAGCGGCTGGCCGCCCACCTGGTGCCGGCCGACGGCGCCGCGGCGCCGTCCGCGACCACCCTGCGCGGCCACCTGGCGGCCGACCTGCCCGACTACATGCTGCCCGCCGCGTTCGTCACGGTGCCCGAGCTGCCCCTGACGGCCAACGGCAAGGTCGACCGGCGCCGACTGCCCGCCCCCGACTGGACGTCGTCCGGAGACAGCGCCTACCGGGCACCGGCCACCGGGACCGAACAGGTGCTCGCCGCGATCTGGGCGGAGCTGCTCGGCGTGGACCGGGTCGGCGTCGACGACGACTTCTTCATGCTGGGCGGCGACTCGATCCTGAGCATCCAGGTCGTCTCGCGGGCCCGGGCGGCGGGGCTCGCGCTGACCCCCCGCGACCTGTTCCGGTACCCCACCGTCGCCGCACTGGCCGTCATCACCGGCACGGCGGGCTCCGTCGCCGGCACCGAGCCGGTGAGCGGTGAGGTCGCCCTCGCGCCGATCCAGCACTGGTACCTCGACCCCCGCCCGCCGCAGGCCGGCTTCTTCAACCAGAGCGTGGTCGTGGAGACCCCCGGCGAGGTCGACCCGGACGTGCTGCGCCGCGCCCTGACGGCCCTGTGGGCGCACCACGACGCGCTGCGGTCACGCTTCACCGCCGAGCCGGACGGCGGCGTCCGCCAGCACTGCGCCCCGGCGGACGCCCCCGCGCCCGAGCTGCTCGAAGTCTGCGACCTGGCTGGCCTGGAGCCGGGCGCGGCCGAGCGGGCCGAGGCCCTGGCCACCGCGGCGGCGCACGAGGGGTTCCGGCTGGAGACCGGCCCGCTGCTCACCGCCCGCCTGTTCACCACCGGTGGCACCGGGCCCGCCCGGCTGCTGCTGGCCGTGCACCACCTGGTGGTCGACGGGGTCTCCTGGCGGGTGCTGCTGGAGGACCTGGAGACCGCCTACCGGCAGGCCGCGGCCGGTCGGCCGCTGCGCCTGCCCGCCCGGACGAGCTCGTTCCAGGAATGGACGCGCCGGTTGCGCGAGCACACGGCGAGCGGCGGGTTCGCCGGCCGGCGCGCCCACTGGACGGCGGTCGCCCGGCACAGCGCGGCGCCGCTGCCGGTGGACGGCGAGGGCGGCAACACCGCGGCCGACGTGCGCGCGGTGACGGTCCGGCTGGACCGGGAACGCACCGACGAACTGTTGCGCAAGGTCCCCGGGGTCTACCGGACCCGGATCGACGACGTCCTGCTCACCGCGCTCGGCCGGGTCGTCGCCCGATGGACCGGGCGGGACACCGTCGCCGTCGGGCTGGAGGGGCACGGGCGCGAGGACCAGTTCTTCGAGGACATCGATCTGTCCCGCACGGTCGGCTGGTTCACCACGCTCTTCCCCGTCGCCCTCCGGGTGCCCGAGGGGGACTGGGGCACCGCGCTCAAGTCCGTGAAGGAGCAGCTGCGCGCGGTGCCCGACCGGGGCCTGGGCTACGGCGCGCTGCGCCACCTCGCCCAGGACGCCCAGCTCGTCGGTGCGGCGACTCCTGGCATCAGCTTCAACTACCTGGGCCGGTTCGACTGGTCGGACGAGGGCGCCGCCCTGGTGCGCGCGGTCCCGGGCGGGCTCGACGGCGCGCAGGCGCCCGGCGCGGCGCGCCCGCACCTGCTCGACGTGGTGGCCCGCGTCCAGGACGACCAGCTGGAGATCAGCTGGTACTACAGCGCCGGCCGCCACCACGAGCGGACCGTGGCCGCGCTGGCGGACGGCATGGTGAGCGCGCTGGAAGGCATCGTCGCCCACTGCGCCGACCCGGACGCCGGCGGCCGCACCCCCGCGGACTTCCCACTGGCCCGCCTGGACCAGGCGGCCGTCGACCGGATCGTGGGGGACGGACGCGACGTAGCGGACGTCTACCCGCTGACGCCGATGCAGGCCGGCATGCTCTTCCACAGCCTGCTCGAACCGGACGGCCGCACCTACCTCAACCAGGTGCAGCTGGTGCTGTCCGGGGTCACCGACCCGCACGCCCTGGCCGAGGCGTGGCAGCGGACCGCGGACGCCAACCCGGTCCTGCGCACCCGGCTGACCTGGGAGGAGAGCGCCGAGCCGCACCAGGTCGTCCAGCAGCGGGCCGCCGTGCCGGTGGCCCACCACGACTGGACGCAGTGGCCGGCCGACCGGATCGAGCGCGAGACGGCCCGGCTGGTCGCCGAGGACCGGCAGGCCGGCCTCGACCTGCGCACGGCGCCGCTGACGCGGCTCGCCCTGATCCGGCTGTCACCGACCCGGGTGCGGATGGTGTGGACCTTCCACCACGTCCTGCTGGACGGGTGGAGCGCGGCCCAGGTCTTCGACGAGGTGTGCGAGCGGTACGACGCCCTCACCACCGGGCGCCCGCCGGCGGCGCCCGAGCGGGCTCCCTTCGGCCACTACCTGGGCTGGCTGGCCGGGCAGGACCCCGCCCGGGCCGAGCGGCACTGGCGCGAGGTCCTCGCCGGATTCCCGGCCGCCACCCCACTGCCCCGGGACCGGTGGCCCGTCGGGGCCCACCGCGCCTCCTCCGGCGCGTCGGTGCGCGTGGCGCTCGACAACGACCTGTCGCCGCGGCTGCGCGAGACGGCGCAACAGGCGGGGCTGACCGTCAACACCGTGCTGCAGGGCGCCTGGGCGCTGCTGCTCGCGCGCTGCTGCGGCGGCGACGACGTGGTGTTCGGGACCATCGTCTCCGGTCGGCCTGCCGAACTGCCCGGCGTGACCTCGATGGTGGGGCTGTTCATCAACACGCTGCCCACCCGGGTGCGGATCGAGGGACAGCGCCCGCTGCGGGAGTGGCTGCGTGCTCTGCAGGCCGCCCAGTCGGAGGACCGGCGCCACGGCTTCGTCTCGCTGGCGCAGCTGCAGACCTGGAGCGAGGTGCCCGGCGGGACCAGCCTGTTCGACAGCATCGTGGTCTTCGAGAACTACCCGTTCGACGAGGACGCGGTGAACCGGTACGGCCTGGCCGTCGAGGCCGAACGCGACGTGGAGCCCACCAACTACCCGCTGTGCGTGGTGGTGGTGCCCGGCGAGGCGCTGTCGGTCAGCCTCGAGTACGACCCGGCCGCCTTCGACGCGACGACCGTCGAGGCGCTCGGGGCGGGCCTGGCGACGCTGCTCGCGGCGATCGCGGCGGACCTCGAACAGGCGCCCGCCGACGTGCCGTTGCCGGACCCGCCGCGCGGACGCGCGGCCCTCGAACGGCGCGCGGCGGCGGTGGCCCCGGCGGCGGGGGGCACCCTGTCCGAGCCGCCGCGGGCCACCCCGGCCGCGGCCGGCGACCGGCCCTCGCGCACCGGCACCGAGCGGCTGCTCGCCGCGATCTGGTCCGAGGTCCTCGGTGTGCCCGACGTGGGCCCGGACGACAACTACTTCGCGCTCGGCGGCGACTCGATCCTGGGGATCCAGATCGTCTCGGCCGCCCGCCGGGCCGGGCTCGCGCTGACCCCCCGGCACCTGTTCTCGCACCAGACACTGGCCGAACTCGCCCTGGCCGCCGAGGAGGCCCCGGCCGCGGCGGTCGTCGCCGAGCAGGGCGCGGTGGTGGGCGAGGTCCCGCTCACCCCCGTCCAACACTGGCTGTTCGACACGCTGGGCGGTGACGCCCGCTTCACCCAGGGGGTCTCCTACCAGCTCGCGGCGGACGCCGACGAGACCCTGCTGCGCGCGGCCCTGACCGCGGTGCTGGCCCACCACGACGCCCTGAGCCTCCGGTTCGAGCCGACCGGCCCCGGTCAGTGGCGCCAGTGCGGAGCCGCCCCCGGCGGCGCGCCGGCCAGCCTGCGGGTGCACGACCTGCCCGGCGGTGAGCCGCGGGTCCTCGCGGCGGCGCTGCGCGAGGCCGCCGCCGATCTGGCGGACGGCTTCGACCTGGGCAGCGGGCCACTGCTGCGCGCCGCGCTGTGCCGCTTCGACGGCGCGGCGCACCCGGTCCTGCTGCTGGCCGCGCACCACCTGGTGGTGGACGCGGTCTCCTGGCGGCTGATCCTGGAGGATCTGGAGCGCGCCTATCGCGCCCTGGGCGAAGGTCGGACGCCCGACCTCGGGGCCAAGAGCACCTCGTTCCAGGCCTGGGCCCGCCGGCTCGCCGCGCACACCGCGGCCGGCGGCTTCGACGACGAACTCGTCCACTGGCAGGGCCTCGACGACGGGGACGGCGCGACCGTGCTGCCGAGGGACCTCGACGGCGCCAACACGGCGGCCGTCGAGGAGGCGCTGACCGTCGGCCTGGACGCCGAGGAGACCCGCCGGCTGCTCCAGGACGTGCCGGAGGTCTACCGGACCCGGGTCAACGACGTCCTGCTCTGCGCCCTGGGCCGCGTGCTGTCCCGCTGGACGGGCCGGGACCGGGTGGCGGTGACCCTGGAGGGCCACGGCCGGGAGGAGCTGTTCGACGACGTCGACCTCGCCCGGACCGTCGGCTGGTTCACCACGATGTACCCCGTCGCCCTGGAGGTGCCCCGGGACGCGGACACCGGCGGCGCGCTGAAGGCGGTCAAGGAGAGCCTGCGCGCGGTGCCGCGCGGCGGACTCGGCTACGGCGCGCTTCGCCACCTGCGGCCCGCCGGGGGACCGCCGCTGCCGGAGCTGCCGCGGATCGGCTTCAACTACCTGGGGCGCCAGGACCGGAACCACCCGCCGGGCGGTCTGCTGCACGCGCCGTCCGGCCCGCTCGGCGGCGGTATGGACCCCTCGGCCGAGCGGCCGCACCTCCTCGACGTCCTCGGGCAGGTGAGCGAGGGGCGGCTGGGGTTCACCTGGTCGTACTCCCGGGAGGTGCACCGGCGGGAGACCGTCGCCCGGCTGGCCGCCGAACTCGCCGACGAGCTGCGGGCGATCATCCGCCACTGCGCCGAGCCCGGCGCCGGGGGCCGCACGCCCTCCGACTTCCCGCTCGCTCCGCTGGACCAGCCGGCCGTCGACCGGCTGGCGGGCACCGGGCGGGAGGTGGTGGAGATCTACCCGCTCACGCCGACCCAGACCGGCATGGTCGTGCACGGCCTCGACGAGGCGGGGAGCGGCCTCTACGTCGAGCAGCTCACCTTCGTGCTGGACGGCGCCCGCGACCCGCGCCTGCTGGCCGCCGCCTGGCAGCACGTGGTCGACCGCACACCGGTGCTGCGCACCTCCGTGGTGCTGCACGACGTGCCCGTACCCCTTCAGGTGGTGCACCGGCAGGCGACCCTGCCCGTCACCGAGCACGACTGGAGCGCCGTGGCGCCCGAGCGGCTCGGGACGGAGCTGGAACTGTTCCTCGCCGAGCGGCGGGGCCGCCCGCTGGGCCTGGACCGGGCCCCGCTGCTACGGCTCGACCTGGTCCGGCTCGGCCCGGACGCGGTGCGCGTGGTGTGGACCTTCCACCACGTCCTGCTGGACGGGTGGAGCGTCTTCCAGGTCCTGTCGGACGTGCTGGCCGCCCACGCGGCGCTCGCCCGCGGCGAGCGGCCGAGCCTGCCCGAGCGCCGGCCCTTCGCGGACTACGCGGGCTGGCTGGCCGGCCGCGACACCGGCCGGGCGGCGGACCACTGGCGGGGCGCCCTGGCGGACCTCGCCACGCCCACCGCGCTGCCCTACGACCGCAGGCCCGGTCAGGACGCCACGGCCTGCTCCGGGGTCTGGCTGTCGCAGCGGCTCGGCGCGGCCGAGACCCACCGCCTCCAGGAGTTCGCCCGTCGCCACCGCCTCACCCTGAACACCCTGGTCCAGGGGGCCTGGGCGTTGCTGCTCTCGCGCTGGAGCGGCCAGTCGCAGGTGTGCTTCGGCACCACCGTCTCCGGGCGGCCGGCCGACCTGGTCGGCGCGGACACCATCATCGGCCTCTTCATCACCACGCTGCCGGCCCGCGTCACCGTCGACGGCGGCGCGAGCTGCGACGGGTGGCTGCGCGCGGTGCAGGAGGCCCGGGCCGAGGACCGCCGGTTCGACCACCTGCCGCTGAGCGAGATCCAGGCCCTGAGCGAACTGCCGCCCGGCACGGCGATGTTCGACAGTCTGATCGTCTTCGAGAACTACCCGGTGGGCGAGGCGACGGCCGGCGCGCACGGCCTGCTGATCCGCGACCTGGAGGCCCGGGAGGCCACCAACTACCCGCTCACCGTGGTGGTTTCACCCGGTGACCGGCTCAGCGTGGAACTCGGCTACGACCCGCGGTACTTCGATCCCGGCACGGCCGGCTCGCTGGCCGCCCAGCTGCTGCACACGCTGTCCGCGCTGGCCGCCTCGGACGGCACCGGCCGGCTGGACGACATCGACGTGCTGCCGCCCGGGGAGCGGACCCGGCTGCTGCACGGGCCGGTGCGACCACCGCTCGACCCGGCGCCCCGGGCCACGCTGCCCGCCCTGGTGGAGGCCGCCGTGGACCGCCGGCCGGACGCACCGGCGCTGGCCGCCCCGGGCCTGGAGCTGTCCTTCGCCGACGTCGAGGCGCACGCCAACCGGCTGGCGCACCGGCTCATCGCGCGCGGCGCCGGTCCCGGCGAGCTGGTGGCGCTGCTGCTGCCGCGCTCGGCGGACATGGTGCTGGCCCAGCTGGCGGTGGCGAAGACCGGCGCCGCGTTCCTGCCGGTCGACCCCACCTATCCGGACGAACGGGTCGAGCTGATGCTGCGCGACGCGGCTCCCGCGCTCACCCTCGATGCCAAGGAGGTGGCCGGCCTGCTGGCCGCGCCGGCGGACGGCACGCCCGACCGGCGGCCCACCGACGCCGACCGCAGCCGCCCGCTGGACCTGGACGACCCGGCCTACGTGATCTACACCTCCGGCTCCACCGGTACCCCCAAGGGCGTCGTCCTCACCCACCGCGGACTCGCGGTGTTCGCCGCGGCCGAGGCCGAGCACTACCAAGTGGCCCCGGGCGACCGGGTGCTGGCCTTCGCCACCCCCAGCTTCGACGCCTCCGTGCTCGAACTGTGCATGTCCCTCCCGCACGGAGCCCGGCTGGTGGTCCCCGCTCCCGGTCCGCTGCTCGGCGCCCCGCTGGCCCAGGTGCTGCGGGAGGAGCGGATCACCCACACCCTGCTGCCCCCGGCCGCCCTGGCCACCCTGCCGCCCGGCACCCCCGGCACGCTGCCGGACCTCAAGACGCTGGTGGTCGGCGCCGACGCGTGCAGCGCCGACCTGGTGGCCCGGTGGGCCCCGCGGCACCGCATGGTCAACTCCTACGGGCCCACCGAGGCCACCGTCGTCGCCACCTGGTCCGCGCCGCTGGAGCCGGACGGCGCCGCGCCGCCCATCGGCCGCCCGCTGCCCGCCACCGGGGCCTACGTCCTGGACGCCCGGCTGCGGCCGGTGGCCGACGGCGTGCCGGGCGAACTGTGGCTGAGCGGACCGGCCCTGGCCCGCGGCTACCTGGGCCGGCCGGGGCTGACCGCGGCGCGGTTCACGGCCGACCCGTTCGGTCCGCCCGGCACCCGGATGTACCGCACCGGCGACCGGGTGCGCCGCGACTCCCGAGGCGAGCTGCACTACCTGGGCCGCACGGACCACCAGCTCAAGTTGCGCGGACACCGGATCGAGGCGGGCGAGGTCGAGGCGGTCCTGGTGCGCCACCCGTCCGTCCTGGACGCCGTGGTGAGCGTGCGGGAGGACGAGCCGGGGCAGCCTCGCCTGGTCGCCCACCTGCTCGCGGGCCCCGGCGGCGACACGCCGTCCGGCGCAGAGCTGCGCGCCCTGGCCGCCCGCTCCCTGCCGGGCCACATGGTCCCCTCGGCGTTCGCGGTCCTGGACGCCTTCCCGCTCACCGAGAGCGGCAAGACCGACCGGACGGCCCTGCCCGTGCCCGCCCCCGTCGAGCGGGGGCAGGCCGGCCACGTGGCGCCCCGCACGCCCACCGAGGAGGCGGTGGCGGCCATCTGGGAGGAGAGCCTGCGGACGGCCGTGGGCGTGGAGGACGACTACTTCCTGCTGGGCGGCGACTCGATGCGCGCCCTGCTGATCGCCTCCCGCGCCAACGACGCCTTCGGCGTCACGCTCACCCCCCGCGACATCCTGGTCTCCCGCACCGTGGCCGCCCTGGCGGAGCTGGTGGAGGAGCAGGTGCTGAGCGAGCTCGAAGACGCCGCGTACGGCGGCCCCGACGATGACGAACGGTGAGGACCCGACGACCATGACGCCTTCGAAGCGAGACCGCGCCGCCGCCCTGCCCGCGGACCTGCGGGAAGCGCTGCGCCGCAGGCTGGCCGGACAGGCCGGCGGCGAGGGGCCCGGCGCCGGGCGGACCGTCCCGCGGGCCGACCGCAGCCGCCCGCTGCCCCTCTCCTTCGTCCAGCAGCGACTGTGGTTCCTGGACCGGCTGCGGCCCGGCGACCACCGCTACAACAGCGCCCTCGCCGTGCGCTTCACCGGGCCGCTGGAGCGCGAGGCGCTGGCCCGGGCGCTGACCGCCGTGGTGGCACGCCACGAGGGACTGCGGACCACCTTCGAGGAGACCGACGGCCACCTGGCGCAGACCGTGCGGCCGGCCGAGCCGGTGCCGCTGCCGGTCCGCGAGCCGACCCCGGCGGAAACCCTCGACGCGATCCTGCTGGCGGAGTACTCCCGCCCGTTCGACCTGCGCCAGGGCCCACCGCTGCGGGCCCTGCTGGTGCGCGAGTCGGATGCCGCGCACGTCCTGCTGCTGACCGCGCACCACATCGTCACCGACGGCTGGTCCATGGGCGTGGTCCTGGACGAGCTGTGCACCGCCTACGCCGCCCTGGTCCGGGGCGCGGCCCCCCAGCTGCCCCCGGTGGCCACGCAGTACCCCGACTTCGCGGTGTGGCAGCGCGAGCAGCTCTCCGGCGCCCGACTCGAGAAGCACCTCGCCTACTGGAAGGGGCAGCTGGCCGGCGCGGTCGCCCCCGAGCTGCCGCTGGACCGGCCCCGGCGCGGCGAGGAGGCCGGCGTGGGCGCGATCCACACCTTCACCGTCCCCGCGCGGCTGACGGCCCGGCTGCGCGACCTGGTGACCGAGCAGCACAGCACGCTCTACACCGCCCTGGTCGCCGCCACCCAGGCGCTGCTGGCCCGCTGGTCCGGCCAGGACGACATCACCGTGGGCTCCCTGACCTCCGGGCGCTCCCGCACCGACCTGGAACGGGCCGTCGGCTGCTTCGTCAACACGGTGGTGCTGCGCACCCCGGTGGAGCGGTCCTGGTCCTTCCGCGACCTGCTGTCGGCCGCCACCACCACCGTCAACGACTCCTTCGTGCACGGCGACACGCCCTTCGAGCGCCTGGTGGAGACGGTCGGCGCCCCCCGCGAGGCGGGCCGCAACCCGCTCTTCGACGTGATGGTCCTGCTGCACCCCGCCCCGCCCGCGCCCGCCGCCGCGCACGGGCTAGACGTCTCCCTGGTCGACGTGCCCCGGCAGGCGGCGACCTTCGACCTCAGCGTGGAGTTCGTCCCGGACGGGGAGGGTCTGACCGGCCTGCTGGAGTACCGCAGCGACCTGTTCGACGAGTCCACCGCGCGGCGGATGGCCGACCAACTGCTGCGGCTCCTGGAGGGCGTCGCCGCCGAACCGGACCGGCCACTGGGCACCGTGGCGCTGCTCTCCGCCGAGGAGGTCCGCCGGGTGACCCGGGAGTGGAACGGCGCCCGGCTGCCCGTCGACGACGCCTGCTACCCCGAACTCCTGGAGCGCCGGGCCGCCCTGACCCCGGCGGCCCCCGCCCTGGTCGCCGGCGGCGAGCGGCTGGACTACGCGACGCTCAACCGCCGGGCCAACCGGCTCGCCCACCACCTGATATCCCTCGGAGCGGGCCCCGAACGGCTGGTCGCGCTGACGCTGCCGCGCACCGCCGACATGATCGTGGCGATCCTCGCCGTCTGGAAGTCCGGCGCCGGCTACCTGCCGATCGACCCCGCCCTGCCTGCGGAGCGCGTGCGCTACCTGCTGCAGGACGCCCGGCCCGCGCTGGTCCTGGACGAGGACGCGTTGCGGGCCGCCCCGGCCACCGGCCGGGACACCGACCCCGTCGACGCCGACCGGCTCGCCCCGCTGCGCCCGGCGAACACCGCCTACGTCATCTACACCTCGGGCTCCACCGGCCGCCCCAAGGGCGTCGTGGTGGCGCACCGCGCGGTGACGCACCTGCTGGCCGCCCACCGGGCGGGCTTCGTCGCCGACGCGGGCGGCGGCCCGCTGCGGGTGGCGCTCACCGCCTCGTTCTCCTTCGACACCTCCTTGGAGGGCGTGCTGCTGATGGCCGACGGCCACCCGCTGCACGTGGTCGACGAGGTCACCCGGATGGATCCGGCCGCCCTGGTCGAGTACGTGGTCCAGCACCGCGTCGACTTCCTCGACGTGACCCCCTCCTACCTCGGTCAGCTGCTGCCCGCCGGGCTGCTCACCGATCCGCGGCACCGCCCGCGGGTGCTGATGCTCGGCGGCGAGGCGGTCGGCGCCGCCCTCTGGCGCGAGCTGGCCGCGCACCCCGGGGTGGCCGCCTACAACTTCTACGGCCCGACGGAGTGCACGGTCGACGCACTGGCCTGCCGGATCGCGGACGGCGACCGGGCGCTGGTGGGCCGCCCGCTGCCGAACGTGCGGGCCTACGTGCTGGACGACCGGCGCCGGCCGGTGCCGCCCGGCGTCGGCGGCGAGCTGTACCTGGCGGGCGAGCAGCTCGCCCGCGGCTACGCCGACCGTCCCGGGCTGACCGCGGCGCGGTTCACGGCCGACCCGTTCGGGCCGCCCGGTGCCCGGATGTACCGCACCGGAGACCTGGCCCGCTGGACCGCCGACGGGCGCCTGGACTACCTCGGGCGGGCCGACGACCAGGTCAAGGTGCGCGGCCACCGCGTCGAACCGGGCGAGGTCGAGGCGGCGCTGCTGGAGCTGCCCGCCGTCGGCGCGGCCGCGGTGGTGGCCGCGCCCGACGCACACGGCCGCGCCCGGCTGGCGGCCTACCTGGTGCCCGCCACCGGATACGCCGTGCCGCCCGCCGCCGACCTGCGGGCGGCGCTGCGGCAGGTGCTGCCCGACCACCTGGTGCCGTCCTCCTTCACCGCGCTCGACGCGCTGCCGCTCACCACCAGCGGCAAGCTCGACCGCCGCGCCCTGCCCGCCCCCGACCTCGAAGTGGACCGGCAGCAGAAGGAGTTCGTCGCCCCGCGGACCCCGGACGAGGAGGTGCTGGCGGGCATCTGGGCCGAGGTGCTCGGCGTCGCCAGGGTGGGCGTCACGGACAACTTCTTCGAGCTGGGCGGCGATTCGATCCTCAGCATCCAGGCCGTCTCCCGGGCCCGCGCCGCAGGCCTGCGGCTCGGTTCGAGCGACGTCTTCCGCCACCAGAGCGTCGCCGACCTCGCCGCCGCGGCGGCCCGCCGCCGGCTCGCCCCGGCGGCGACGGCGCGGCGAGCGCGGGGCGACGGACCCGCGCCGCTGACCCCGGTGCAGGAGTGGTTCTTCGCCACCCACGGCCCGCTGCGCCACTTCAGCATGTCGATGCTGCTCGACCTGCCGCGCGACCTGGACGAACGGGCGCTGGAGCTGGCGCTCGAAGCGGTGGCGGCCGCGCACCCGGCGCTGCGCACCCGGTTCACCCGCACCGGCGACGGCTGGCACCAGAGCCCCGGAGCCGGTCCGGTCGGCGGGTTGCTGACCTGCCACGACCCGGCCGCCCCCGCCGCCGACGCCGAGGCCGAGGACGCCGCCCGGCGCCGCGCGGCCGACGCGGCCCGCGCGGCCCTCGACCCGGCCAGCGGCGCGCTGCTGCGCGCGGCCCTGCTGCGGGCCGCCGACGGCGCCCGGCCCCAGCTGTTCGTGACGGCCCACCACCTGGCCGTGGACAGCGTCTCCTGGCGGGTGCTCCTGGCCGACCTCGCCCTGGCCTATCGGCAGGCGGCCGCCGGCGAGCCGGTCCGGCTGGACCCCGAGCAGACCCCGTTCACCGACTGGGCGCACCACGTCGCCGAGCGCGTTCGGGCCGGGGACCTCGACGGTGACCTGCCGTACTGGCTGGACGAGGTCTCGGCCGCGCCGGCCCCGCTGCCCGTCGACCTTCCCGGCAGCCCGCTGGCCGGCTCCGTCCGCACCGTTCGGACCAGGGTGGACCGGGCCACCACCGAGGCGCTGCTG
This sequence comes from Kitasatospora sp. NPDC001603, assembly GCF_040298365.1. Taxonomy (NCBI): domain Bacteria; kingdom Bacillati; phylum Actinomycetota; class Actinomycetes; order Kitasatosporales; family Streptomycetaceae; genus Kitasatospora; species Kitasatospora sp. NPDC001603. Next base: position 37,518 of record NZ_JBEPAA010000025.1, on the reverse strand, counting down.
CGCCAGGTCCCCGCGGTCTACCGCACCCAGGTCAACGACGTGCTGCTCAGCGCGCTGGGCCGGGTGCTCGCCGACTGGACGGGCGCCGGGCGGGTGGCCGTCGCCCTGGAGGGGCACGGCCGCGAGGAACTCGGCGGGCCGGCCGGCCACGAGCCCGACCTCTCCCGCACGGTCGGCTGGTTCACCACCCAGTACCCCGTCACCCTCACCCCGGTCGGAACGGCCGGCGCCCCGGACTGGGCCGCCACCCTGAAGGCGGTCAAGGAGCGGCTGCGGGCCGTCCCCCGGCGGGGCCTGAGCTACGAGGCGCTGGCCCGCCTCGGCTCGCCCGACCCGGCCGCGGCCGCCCTGCGGGCGGTGCCGCTGCCCCAGGTGTCCTTCAACTACCACGGCCAGTGGGCGGGCGCCGAAGGCGGCGACTTCGCCCCGGCCGGCGAGGCACCCGGCCGGGACATCGCCCCCGACGCGCCGCTGGACCACCTGCTCGACATCTCCGCCGTGGTGGCCGACGGCGAGCTGGAGATCACCTGGCACTACAGCGACCAGGTGCACGAGGCGGCCACCGTCCAGCACCTGGCGGCCGCGCTGACCGCCGCGCTGGCCGCCGTCGCCGCGCACTGCGCCCGCCCCGGCGCCGGCGGCCGCACCCCGTCCGACTTCCCGTTCGCCCGGCTGGACCAGGCCGGCGTGGACCGGCTGGTCGGCGACGGCCGGGCGGTGGAGGACCTGCTGCCCCTCACCCCGCTCCAGGAGGGCATGCTCTTCCACCGCCTGGTCGGCGGGCCCGACGACGTGTACGTCGACCAGGCCGCGCTGCTCCTGGACGGCGTGAGCGACCCCGACACCTTCGCCGCCGCCTGGCAGCGGGTGGCCGACCGCACGCCCGCCCTGCGCACGTCGGTGGTGTGGGAGGGCGTCCCCGTCCCGCTCCAGGTCGTGCACCGCGGCGCCCGGATCCCGGTCACCCAGCTGGACCTGCGCGCGGCGGGCCCGCAGGAGCGGGCCGAGCGGGTGGCCGCCGTGCGCGCGGAGGACCTCGCGCGCGGCGTGGACATCGCCGCGGCGCCGCTGATGCGGCTCACCCTGATCCGGCTGCCCGACGCGCGCTTGCACCTGCTCTGGACCTCCCACCACCTGATCCTGGACGGCTGGAGCCTGGCCCAGGTGCTCACCGACGTGTTCGAGGAGTACGCGGCGCTCAGCACCGGCGCCGAACCGCGACCGGCCGCACGCCGGCCCTTCGGCGACTACGTGCGCTGGCTGGCCGGGCAGGACGCCGCGGCCGCCAGGGCCCACTGGCGGGGCGTCCTGGAGGGGCTCGCCACCCCGACCCCGCTGCCCGTCGACCGGATCCGGCGCGGGCTCCACCAGGCCCGGTCGGCGGGCGTGCACCCGGCCGGGCTGTCGGAGGAGGTGTCGCAGCGGCTGGCCCGGACCGCCCGGCAGGCCGGGCTGACCATGGGCACCGTGGTCCAGGGCGCCTGGGCGCTGCTGCTGTCGCGCTACAGCGCCGAGCGGGACGTGCTGTTCGGGACCACCGTCTCCGGACGCCCCGACGACCTGCCCGGTGTCGAGTCGATGATCGGGATGTTCATCAACACCCTGCCCACCCGGGTCCGGGTGGACGGCGGGCGCACCGCCGCGGAGTGGCTCCGGGACCTCCAGGAGGCGCAGGCCGAGGCCCGGCGCTTCGCCGCGGTCTCGCTGGCCGAGCTGACCGGCATGAGTGAGGTGCCCTCCGGCAGCCCGCTCTTCGACAGCATGGTCGCCTTCGAGAACTATCCCTTCGACGAGGCCCGCTCGGCGGGCTCCGGCGTGCGACTGGCCGGCGTCTCCTCCCGGGACGCCACCAACCCGCTGGTGCTGCGGGCCTACCAGGGCGAGCGGTTCGGATTCGACCTCGCCTACGACCCGGAGCTGTTCGACGCCGGGACCGCGCGCACCCTGGCCGACCGCCTCTGCCTGCTGCTCACCGAGCTGGCCGGCGGCCTGGACCGCCCGCTGCGCGCCCTGGCCTGGACCACCGCCGAGGAACGGCGGCGGATGCTGGTCGACTGGAACGGCGCCGCGCAGGGCCGGCCGGACCGGACCCTGGTGGACCTCTTCGAGGCGCAGGCCGCCCGGACCCCGCACGCCGAAGCCGTGAGCTACGGCGACGAGCGCCTCGACTACGCCACGCTGGACGCGCGGGCCGACCGGCTCGCCCACCGACTGGCCGAACTCCACGCCTCGACCGAGCGGTTCGTGGCCCTCGCGCTGCCCCGCTCGACCGACCTGGTGGTGGCGGTCCTCGCCGTCCTCAAGACCGGCGCGGCCTACCTGCCGCTCGACCCGGCGCTGCCGCCCGAGCGCCTGGCCCAGCTGCTGCGCGACGTCCGGCCGGTGGCGCTGGTGACGCTCACCGGGGACGCCGCCGCGCCCGGGCCCACCGACGTGCCCGTGCTGGCGCTGGGCGACGCCGACGTGCGCGCCGACCTCGCGCGGCGCCCGGCCGGCAGGCTCGCCCCGCGCCGCCGCCCGCTGCCCGAGAGCCCGGCCTACGCCATCTTCACCTCGGGATCCACCGGGCGCCCGAAGGGAGTCGTGATCCCGCACGCCAACGTGGTGCGGCTGTTCGACCGCACCGCCGAGTGGTTCGGCTTCGGCGCCGAGGACGTCTGGACGCTCTTCCACTCCTACACCTTCGACTTCTCGGTGTGGGAGTTCTGGGGCCCGCTGCTGCACGGCGGCCGGCTCGTCGTGGTTCCCGAGGACACCGCCCGCTCCCCGGAGGACTTCCTGCGCCTGCTGGCCGACGAGCGGGTCACCGTCCTCAACCAGACCCCGTCCGCGTTCTACCCGTTGATCCGCGCCGACGCCGAGAACCCGGCCCTGGCGGACCGGTTGGCGCTGCGCACGGTGGTCTTCGGCGGCGAGGCGCTGGACGTGACGAGGCTGGCCGACTGGTACGACCGCCACCCGGACGGCGCGCCGCGCCTGGTCAACATGTACGGCATCACCGAGACGACCGTGCACGTCACCCATGCCCCGCTGGACCGCGCCACGGCCCGCGCCGGCGGCCCCGGACCGATCGGCACCGGCATCCCCGACCTGCGGGTGTACGTGCTGGACGCCGACCTGGCGCCGGTCCCCCCCGGTGCGGTGGGCGAGCTGTTCGTCGCGGGGGAGGGCCTCGCCCGCGGCTACCTGAACCGGCCGGGCCTGACCGCCGCCCGCTTCGTCGCCGACCCGTTCGGGCGTCCCGGCGCCCGGATGTACCGCACCGGCGACCGGGCCCGCCGTCGGGCCGACGCCACCCTGGAGTACCTGGGCCGCGCCGACCAGCAGGTGAAGATCCGCGGCTACCGGATCGAGCCCGGCGAGATCGAGGCCGCCCTGCACGCCCATCCGGGTGTGGGCGCCGCCGCCGTGGGCGTGTACGAGGACACCGCCGGCACCCGCCGCCTGGTGGCCCACGTGGTCGGCGGCGGTGCGCGCGCCGAAGCCCCGCCGTCCGCCGCCGAGCTGCGCGCGCACCTGGAGCGGCTGCTGCCCCCCTACATGGTGCCCGCCGCCTACGTCCCGATGGCGGCCCTGCCGCTCACCGTCAACGGCAAGCTCGACCGGCGGGCGCTGCCCGCGCCGGGCCCGGACGGTTTCGCGGCCGGCCACGACCGCACCGCCCCCCGCACCCGGGCCGAACGGCTGGTCGCCGAGGCCTGGGCGGACGTCCTGGACACCGACGAGGTCGGCGTGGACGACGACTTCTTCGCCCTCGGCGGCGACTCCATCCTCGCGATCCGGGTCACCTCCCGGCTGCGCGCGGCGTTCGGCACGGACGTCTCGCCCCGGCTGCTGTTCAGCCACGGCAGACTGGCCGACCTGGCCGCCGCCCTCGGCGAGCCGGCCGCCGGGGGGAGCCCGTCGGCCGACGCGATCCCCGCCGCCGACCCGGCCGTCGAGCCGCCGCTGTCCTACGCCCAGCAGCGGCTCTGGTTCCTCGACCGCTTCGAGCCGGACGGCACCGAGTACACCACCCTGTCCGTGCTGCGCCTGCGCGGAGCGCTCGACGAGAGCGCCCTGCGCACCGCGCTGGACGCGCTGGTGGCCCGGCACGAGGCGCTGCGCACCACGTTCACCGAACAGGACGGGCGCGCCCGGCAGAGCGTGCGGCCGGCGCAGCCGGTCGAGCTGCCGGTGGACGACCTCCGCGGGCAGCCCCCGGCGCTCCTGGAGGCACTGCTGGAACGCGTCGCCGCCACCCCGTTCGACCTGGCCGCCGGGCCGTTGCTGCGGGCCCGGCTGGTGCGGACGGCCGAGGACGAGCACGTGCTCGTGCTGGCCGTGCACCACATCGCCACCGACGGCTGGTCGGTGGCCGTCCTCGGCCGCGACCTGGGCGAGCTGTACGCGGCCGCCCTCGAACGGCGCCGCCCCGAGCTGCCCGAGCTGCCCGTGCGGTACACCGACTACGCCGTCTGGCAGCGCGCCCGCACCGACCGCGCCGAGGCGGACCTCGCCCACTGGCGCCAGGCCCTGGACGGCCTGGAGCCGCTGGACCTGCCCACCGACCGTCCGCGCCCCGCCGTCCGCACCCGGGACGGCGCCCTGCTGACCTTCACCCTGCCCGCCGCGCTGACCGGACGGCTGCGCGAGCGCGGGCGGGAGGCCGACGCCACCCTCTACATGACCCTGCTGACGGCGTGCCAGGTGCTGCTCGCCCGCTGGGCCGGCCAGCAGGACGTCGCCGTGGGCACCGTCGCCTCGGGCCGGGAGCGGCCCGAACTCCACGACGTGGTGGGCATCTTCGTCAACACCCTGGTGCTGCGCGCCCAGGTGCGCCCGGAGATGTCGTTCCACGAGCTGCTGGGCCGGTCCCGGGACACCGTCCTGGCGGCGTTCGCCCACCAGGAGGTGCCGTTCGAGCGGCTGGTGGACACCCTCCAGCCGGAGCGCGACACCAGCCGCACGCCGCTGTTCCAGGTGATGGTGGCCCTGCACAACCTGGGCACCGAGGCACCCCGTCTGCCGGGCCTGGAGGTGGCACCGCTGGCACCGCCGGTCCGCAGCGCCACCTTCGACCTCGCCTTCGACTTCGTCGAGCGCGACGGCGGCCTGACCGGCTACCTGGAGTACAGCACCGGCCTGTTCGACGAGGCCACCGCCGAGCGGCTGGCCGGCTGGCTGCGGACCCTGCTGGAGGCGGTGGCCGAGGACCCGGGCAGCGCCGTCGCCACCCTGCCGCTGATGACCGCCGACGAACGCCGCCGGGTGCTCCGGACGGGGCAGGGCGAGCCGATGGCAGTGCCGGACACCACCTTTCCCGCCCTGTTCGAGGCGCAGGCCGCCCGTACCCCGCACGCCACCGCCCTGGTGGCCGGGGACGCCACCCTCGACTACGCCGCCCTCAACGGGCGGGCCAACCGGCTCGCCCGCCACCTCGTCTCCCGTGGCGCCGGACCGGAACAGGTGGTCGCGGTCCGGCTGCCGCGCACCTCGGACCTGCTGGTGGCCCTGCTCGCGGTGCTCAAGGCGGGTGCCACCCTCCTCTGCCTGGACCCCGAACTCCCCGAGGAGCGGGCCGCCTTCCTGCTCGCCGACGCCCGTCCGCGGACGCTGCTGACGGAGCGGGAGCTGCACGAGGTGCCGTGGGACCGGCTGCCCGCCCACGACCTCACCGACGCCGACCGCCGCCATCCGCTGCTGCCGCGGCACACGGCCTACCTCATCTACACCTCCGGCTCCACCGGCCGACCCAAGGGCGTCGCCGTGGAGCACCGCCAGCTGGTCAACCTGTGCCAGGACCACCGCGCGGGGCTGTTCGCGCCGCACCTGACGGAGGGGCGTCCCCTGCGGATGGCGCTCAGCGCCTCGTTCTCCTTCGACACCAGCTGGGAGGGCCCGCTGCTGCTCACGTTCGGCCAGGAGGTGCACCTCATCGACGAGGACGTCCGGCTCGACCCGGAGGCCTTCTGCGCCCAGATCGCCGAACGCCGCTTGGACGTGGTCAACGTCACCCCCTCCTACCTGCGTGAACTCTCGGCCGCCGGGCTGTTCGCGGCGGGCCGCCACCACCCGGGCCTGCTGCTGGTCGGCGGCGAGGCGGTCCCGCCCGCCGCCTGGCAGGAGCTGTGCGCGGCGCAGCACGACCTCGGCGTCACCGCCTACAACGTCTACGGGCCCACCGAGTGCACCGTCGACGCGCTCTACGGCCGGTGCGCGGACCGCCCCGAGCGCCCGGTCGTCGGCCGCCCCGGCCGCAACCTGCGGGCCTACGTGCTCGACGAGGCCCTGCGGCCGGTGCCGCCGGGCATGGCGGGGGAGCTGTACCTGGCCGGGGCGCAGGTGGCCCGCGGCTACCTGAACCGCCCGGGCCTGACCGCCGCCCGCTTCGTGGCCGACCCGTTCGGCGCGCCGGGGGAGCGCATGTACCGCACCGGCGACCGGGCCCGCTGGGACGCCCAGGGCCTGCTGGAGTTCCTCGGCCGGGCCGACGAGCAGGTCAAGATCAGGGGGTTCCGGATCGAGCCCGGCGAGGTGGAGGCCGCCCTGCTCGACCACCCGGACGTCGCCGAGGCGGTGGTCACCGCCCGCGAGCACGCCGGCCGGCTGATGCTCGTCGGCTACCTGGTGCCTGCCGGGGACCGGATCCCGCCCACCGAGGAACTGCGGGTCCGGCTGCGGCGGACGCTGCCCGACCACATGGTGCCCGCCGCTTTCGTCCCGCTGGCTCGGATCCCGCGCAACTCCAGCGGCAAGACCGACCGCCGCGCCCTGCCCGCCCCGCCCGCCCAGCCCGACGGCGGCAACGCGTTCGTGGCGCCGCGGCCCGGCACCGAGGAGCGGCTCGCCGCGATCTGGGCCGAGGTGCTGGGTGTGGCCCGGGTGGGCGCGCACGACAACTTCTTCGCGCTCGGCGGGGACTCCATCCTCAGCATCCAGATCGTCTCCCGGGCCCGGGCCGGCGGGCTCGTGCTGACCACCAAGGACGTCTTCCGGCACCAGAGCGTCGCCGAACTCGCACTGGTGGTCGGTGCGGCGGGCTCGCGCCCGGACGCCGGGGGCGACCCCTCGCCCACCGAGGCGCCGCTCACCCCGATCCAGCACTGGTACCTGGACGGCCGCCGCCCCGGCGACCCGATGCGCTTCACGATGACCCAGCGGGTGGAACTGGCCCCGGGCGCGGACCCGTCGGCCCTGGACCAGGCAGCGGCGGCCCTGGTGCGCTGCCACGCGGCCCTGCGCACCCGGCTGCGCCACACCGGCACCGGCTGGCGCCAGGAGGTGCTCGCCGAGGCGCCCCGGAGCGTCTTCACCCGGTACGAGGCGGCCGGCCTCGACCCCGCGGCCCTGGAAGCGGCGGTGCAGGACACCACGGCCTCGGCCCAGGCCGAACTGGACCCGACCGAGGGCCGGATGGTCCGCGTGCTCTTCTTCGACCGCGGTGCCCGGCAGCCGGGCCAGCTCGTCGTCACCGTGCACCACCTGGCCGTGGACGGCGTCTCCTGGCGCATCCTGTTGGCCGACCTCGAAGCGGCCTACCAGGCGGTCGGTGCCGGCCGCGGCGCCGAACTGCCCCCGGCGGGCACCTCCTACGGCCACTGGGCGACCCGGCTGGAGCAGCACACCCGCTCCGGCGCGCTGGCCGCCGACGCCGCGTACTGGGCGCGGACCGCCACGGCCCCCGCCGACCTGCCCGCCGGCCGGCCCGGACCCAACACCCACGGCGGCGCCGCCACCCTCACCGTGACGCTGGACGCGGAGACGACCGAGGCCCTGCTGCGCCAGGTCCCCGAGGTCTACCGCACCCAGGTCAACGACGTGCTGCTCAGCGCCCTGGGGCGCACCCTGGCGCGCTGGTGCGGTCGCGAGAGCGTGCTGGTGGGCGTGGAGGGGCACGGCCGGGAGGACCTCTTCGACGACCTGGACCTGTCCCGGACGGTGGGCTGGTTCACCGCCGAGTTCCCGCTCGCCCTGAGCGTGGCCCCCGACGCCGGATGGCACGAGACGCTGCGCTCGGTCAAGGAGCAGCTGCGTGCCGTCCCGCTGCGCGGGCTGAGCCACGGTGCGCTGCGCCACCTGCTGCCGGGCGATGTGCCGGCGGGTGCGCCGGCTCCGCGGATCGGCTTCAACTACCACGGCCGGTGGGACGCCGAGAGCGCCGGCGCCGACGGTCTCTACCGCGCGTCGCTGCCCCCGGCCGGCCGCGACACCGACCCGGACGAAGCCCGCCCCTACCTCCTGGACGTCACGGGGGTGGTCCAGCACGGGCGCCTGGAACTGGGCTGGACCTACCCGGCGGCCGTCTACGACGAGGCCGAGGTCCGCGCACTGGCCGAGGAGATGCGCACCGCCCTGCGCGAGATCGCGGCGCACTGCGCCCGCCCCGGGGCCGGCGGCCGCACCCCCTCCGACTTCCCGCTCGCCGGCCTGACCCAGGACCAGCTGGACCGGCTCGTCGGCGACGGGCGCCAGGTCGCCGACGTGCTGCCGCTGACCCCGCTCCAGTCCGGGATGCTCTTCCACGGGCTGGTCGACACCGAGGGCGCCTACTTCGACCGGATCGTGGTGCGGCTGGCCGGCGTGGCCGACCCGCGCGTGTTCGCCGAGGCCTGGCAGCTGCTGGCCGACCGCACGCCCGCGCTGCGCACCGGCGTGCACTGGCGGGGCCTGCCGCATCCCGTTCAACTCGTGCTCCAGCGAGCCGAGGTGCCCGTCACCCTGCTGGACTGGCGGCAGCTGCCGGCGGACCGGCAGGAGGCCGAGACCGAGCGGCTGCTCGCCGTGGATCGCGCGGCGGGCATGGACCTCACCGCCGCGCCGCTCACCCGCCTCACGCTGGCCGCGCTCCCCGGTGACGAGGTACTGCTGCTCTGGTCCACCCACCACCTGATCCTGGACGGCTGGAGCAGCGGGCAGTTGCTGACCGAGGTCTGCGACCAGTACGCCGCGCTGACCGGCGGCGCCGCGCGGGGGTCCCGCCCGTCGAGGCGCCCTTTCGCGGACTTCCTCCGCTGGCTGGCCGAGCAGGACGGGCAGGCGGCCGAGCACTACTGGGCCGACGCCCTGGCCGGCTTCACCGCGCGCAACCCGCTGCCGTACGACCGGGTGCCCGGCCAGGCGCACCGCGCCCGCTCCGCCGCCACCGTCCACCACGAGCTGGACCAGGACCTCTCCCAGCGGCTGCGGGAGCGGGCCGCGCACGCCGGACTGACCGTCAACACCGTGGTCGAGGGGGCCTGGGCCCTGCTGCTGGCGCGCTACGGCGGCAGCGACGACGTGGTCTTCGGCACCACCGTCTCGGGCCGGCCGGCGGAGCTGCCCGGCGTCGAGTCGATGATCGGCATGTTCATCAACACCGTGCCGACCCGGGTCCGGATACCCGCCACCGGCGGCGTGCTGCCCTGGCTGCGCGGGCTCCAGGCGCGCCAGAGCGACGGGCGCCCCTTCGACCACCTGGCCCTGACCCGGATCCAGGCGCTGAGCGAGGTACCGGCCGGCGAGGCGCTCTTCGACAGCATGGTGGTGTTCGAGAACTACCCCGTCGACGAGTCCGTCGCGGCCAGGACCGGTGTGCGGGTGACGGAGGTACGGGCCGACGACGCCACCACCTTCCCGTGGTGCCTGCGTGCCTACCTGACCGAGCGGCTCGGCCTCGACCTGGCCTACGACCCCGCGCTGTTCGACCGGTCCACGGTGGAGCGCGCGGCCCAGCGCCTTGCGGTGCTGCTCACCGCCCTCGTCGACGGTCTGGACGGTGAGGTGGGCGAGCTGGAGCCGCTGACCGCGGCCGACCGGGAGCTGCTGGCGTCCTGGCAGAGCACCGCTCGCCCGGCGGCGGCGAAGAGCCCGGTGGCGCTCTTCGCCGAGCAGGCCCGCCGCACACCCGAGGCGGTCGCGGTGCGGCACGGCGAGGACGACCTGACCTACCGCCGGCTCGACCGGTGGTCGGACCGGCTGGCCGCCCGGCTGCTGGCCGACGGCCTGGCCGTCGAGGGGCGGGTGGCGCTGGCGATGGACCGCTCGGTCGAGCTCGTCGTCGCCCAGCTCGCCGTCCTCAAGGCGGGCGGTGCCTACGTCCCGGTGGACGTCCGGGCGTCCGAGGAACGCCGCCGCGCGCTGCTCGCCCGGGCCGGCGCCACCGTCCGGCTCACCACCGACCAGGTCGCCGCCGTCCGTACCGAGGCGGCCGGGCAGCCCGTGCTGTCCGCGCCGCCGGCCGACCCCGACCGGCTGGCCTACGTGATGTTCACCTCCGGATCCACCGGCGAGCCCAAGGCGGTGGCGGTCCGGCACCGCGACGTGGCCTCGCTGGCCACCGACAGCCGCTTCACCGACGGCAGTTGCGAACAGGTGCTGTTGCACTCCCCGGTGGCCTTCGACGCGAGCACCTTCGAGGTCTGGGCACCGCTGCTCAACGGCGGCCGGGTGGTCGTCGCCCCCGACGGGCCGGTGGACGCGGCGCTGCTGCGGCGGCTGACGTCCGGCGGGCTGACGGCGCTGTGGCTCACCGCCGGGCTCTTCCGCCTGCTGGCCCAGGACGCGCCGGACTGCTTCACGGGCCTGCGCCGGCTGTGGACCGGCGGCGACGTGGTGCCCGCCGCCGCCGTGCGCCGGGTCCTCGCCGCCTGCCCCGGCCTGTGCGTGGTGGACGGCTACGGACCCACCGAGACCACCGTCTTCGCGACGTCCTTCGCCCTCACGGACCCGGCGGCGGTGCCCGACACCGTGCCCGTCGGCCACCCCCTGGACGACAAGCGGGTGTACGTCCTCGACCGCCGCCTGCGGCCCGTGCCGCCCGGCTGCGCGGGCGAGCTGTTCATCGCCGGTGAGGGCCTGGCGCGCGGCTACCTGGGCCGGCCCGGCGAGAGCGCGGCACGCTTCCCGGCCGACCCGTACGGCGCGCCGGGGGAGCGGATGTACCGCACCGGTGACCTGGCCAGGCGGCGGCCGGACGGCGCCGTGGAGTTCCTGGGCCGCACCGACGACCAGGTGAAGATCCGCGGCTTCCGGGTCGAGCCCGGCGAGGTGGCGGCCGCGCTGGCCGCGCACCCGGGGGTCGCCGACACCGCCGTGGTCGTCCGCGAGGACCGCCCCGGCGCCCGACAGCTGGTGGCGTACGTCGTCGGCCCCGCGGGCGCCGACCCGGCGCAGCTGCGGGACTTCGCCGCCCGCCTGCTGCCCGACTACCTCGTCCCCACCGCCTTCGTCCCGCTCGCCGCCCTTCCGCTGAGCCGCAACGGCAAGCTCGACCGCGCGGAACTTCCGGCGCCGGACGCCGACCGCGACGCCGGGCCCCGCGAGCGCCTCGCGCCGCGCACCGAGGCCGAACGCCGCACGGCCGAGGTCTTCGGAGAGGTGCTGGGCACAGCCCCGCCCGGAGTGGAAGACGGCTTCTTCGAGCTGGGCGGGGACTCCATCCTCAGCATCCGGCTCGCCGCCCGGCTGGCCGAGGCGTTCGGCACCGACCTGACGCCCCGCGCGGTCTTCCTCCACCCCACCCCGGCCGCACTGGCCCGGCTGCTCACGCAGGAGCGGCGACCCTGCGGCGCGGACCCCGCCGTCGTCCCGGTCGCCCGCGAAGCGGCGCCGCCGATGTCCTACGCCCAGCAACGCCTCTGGTTCCTGGAGGAGTTCGCGCCCGGCGGCACCGAGTACGTCACCGCGCTCGCGCTTCGCCTGCACGGCGCCCTGGACCTCGGCGCCCTCGGCGCGGCCCTGAACGCGCTGGTGGCCCGCCACGAGTCGCTGCGCACCACCTTCGACAGCGTCGACGGGCGCGGCGTCCAGCTCGTCCATCAGCCGGGGGAGGTGCCGCTCGCGCTCCACGACCTCTCCGAACTGCCCGATCAGGAAAGGCAGTCCGCGCTGCGCGGGCTGCTCGCCGACGAGCAGGGCCGACCCTTCGACCTGCGTCGGGGCCCGCTGCTGCGGGTCACCCTGGTCCGGCTGGCCGACGGTGACCACGTGCTGGCCCTCACCCTGCACCACATCGTCACCGACGGCTGGTCGACCGCCGTCCTGCTCACCGACCTGGCCCACCTCTACCGCGCCGAACTGGGCTCCGACGAAGCCCAGTTGCCGCCCCTGCCGGTGCAGTACGCCGACTACGCGCACTGGCAGCGCACGGCCGGCGCCGCCGCCGCCGACGATCAGCTCGACTACTGGAGGAAGCAGCTGGCGGGCGCCGAGCCGCTCCACCTGCCCACCGACCGGCCGCGGCCCGCGGTGCGCACCAGCAACGGAGCCACCGCCCGCCTGGAGGTGCCCGCCCCGACCGCCCGCCGGCTGGCCCGGGTCGGCCGGGAGCAGGGCGCCACCCTGTTCACCACGCTGGTCGCCGCCACCCAGGCCTACCTCGCCCGGCTCAGCGGGGACGCGGACATCGCGGTCGGCACCGTCACCTCCGGCCGCGACCGGGCCGAGACGCGGAACCTCGTCGGGTTCTTCGTCAACACCCTGGTCCTGCGCTCCCGGGTCGAGGCGGGGCAGCCCTTCACCGAGTTCCTCGGCGGCGTGCGGCACACGGTGCTGGACGCCTTCGCGCACCAGGAGGTGCCGTTCGAACGGGTGGTCGACGAGGTGCAGCCGGTCCGCGACACCAGCCGCAGCCCGCTCTTCCAGGTCATGGTCGTCCTGCAGAACACCCCGGCCGCCGACCTGGAACTTCCCGGCCTCGCCGTCACCGACGTCGAGACCGAGCTGGAACAGGCGCCGTTCGACCTCACCCTGGAGTTCGCCGAGACGGATTCCGGAGCGCTGCGCGCCCTGATCAGCTACAACACCGACCTGTTCGACGCGGTCACCGCCGAGCGCATCGCCGACCAGCTCGCCACCCTGCTCGCCGCCGTCGCCGAAGGCCCCGAACGCCCCATCGGCGCCCTCCCACTGGCCTCCGACGACGAGCTGAAGGCCCTGCTCGACCAGGCCCGGGGGACGTTCCGGCCGGTGCCCGAGGCGACCCTGCCCGAGCTGTTCGAACAGCAGGCGGCCCGCACTCCCCACGCGGTGGCGCTGCTGGACGGCGAACGCGAACTGACCTACGCGCAGCTGGAACGGGCGGCCAACCGGCTGGCCCACCGGCTGATCCGCCAGGGCGTGGGGCCGGAGCGGGTGGTGGCCCTGGCGCTGCCGCGCGCGGCCGAGACGGTGGTGGCGCAGCTCGCCGTGAGCAAGGCCGGCGGCGCCTTCCTCCCGGTCGACCCCGGCTACCCGGCCCGGCGAAGGGAGTTCATGGCGCGCGACGCGGGCGCCTTCCTGGTGCTCGACGACCCGGCCGAGGTGTGGACGGCCGACGGAGCGCCGACACCGCCCACCGACGCCGACCGCGCCACCGCGCTCAGCACCGGCCACCCCGCCTACGTCATCTACACCTCGGGATCGACCGGGACCCCCAAGGGCGTGCTCGTCACCCACCGCGGACTGGCCGGCTTCGCCGCGGCCGCCGCCGAGCAGTACGCGGCCGGCCCCGGCGACCGGGTACTCCAGTTCGCCTCGCCCAGCTTCGACGCCTCGGTGCTGGAGCTGTGCGTCTCGCTGCTCAGCGGGGCCACCCTGGTCACCGGCGAACAGGGCCCGCTGGTCGGCGAGCGGCTGGCCGAGGTGCTCGCCGACCGGCGGATCAGCCACACGCTGATCCCGCCGGCGGCCCTGGCCACCGTGGACCCGGCCGCGGCCGCCGCGCTGCCCGCGCTGCGCACCCTCATCGTCGGTGCCGAGGCCTGCCCGGCCGACCTGGTCGACACCTGGGCCCCCGGACGGCGGATGGTCAACTCCTACGGCCCCACCGAGGCCACCGTGGTCGCCAGCTGGACCGGCCCGCTGGCGGCGGGCGCGGGCACCCCACCGATCGGCCGGCCCGCCGGACCCACCAGCGTCTACCTGCTGGACGCCGCCCTGCGGCCGGTCCCGCCCGGCGTGACCGGGGAGCTGTACGTCGCCGGGCCCGCCCTGGCCCGCGGCTACCTGAACCGCCCGGGCCTGACCGCCGCCCGCTTCGTGGCCGACCCGTTCGGCGCGCCGGGGGAGCGGATGTACCGCACCGGCGACCTCGCGCGCCGCCACGGCGACGGAGAACTGCGTTTCGTGGGCCGGATGGACGACCAGGTCAAGCTGCGCGGCTTCCGGATCGAGCCCGGCGAGGTGGAGAGTGCGCTGCGCCGCAGCGCCCTGGTGCGGGACGCGGTCGTGACCGTGCGCACCGGCGCAGCCGGGGACGGCCCGGGAGCCGGGCCCGCCAGGCTGGTGGCCTACCTCGTCCTCGCCGAGACCTACGCCGGTCCGGCCGGTCCGGCCGGTCCCGCCGGTCCCGCCGGTCCCCTGGCGGACCGGGTGCCCGTCGCCGAGCTGCGCGCGCACCTGGCCGAGCTGCTGCCCCCGCACATGGTCCCCTCCCTCTTCGTGCCACTGGAGCGGCTGCCGCTCACCCCGAGCGGCAAGACCGACCGCCGGGCGCTGCCCGACCCCGGACCCGCCCAGGCCGCCGCCGGGCCACGGGTCGCCCCGCGCACCGACACCGAACGCCGGATCGCCCGGATCTGGTCCGATGTGCTGGGCATCGAGGAGATCGGCGCCGACGACAACTTCTTCGTCCTCGGCGGCGACTCCATCCTGAGCATGCAGGTGGTCTCGCGGCTGCGCCGGGACGGCCTGCACCTGGCGACCCGGGACCTGTTCAGCCACCAGACCGTCGCACAGCTGGCCACCGTCGTGCGCGACGCCCCGCAGCGCGCCGACGACGCACCGGTGACCGGCGAGGTGCCGCTCACGCCCATCCAGGAATGGTTCCTCGGCACCCCGCGCGCCGCCCACCACCACTTCAACCAGTCGACGCTCCTCGAACTCGGCGCCGCCCCCGACCCGCGGGCGCTGCGCACGGCCCTGCACGCCCTGCTGGAGCACCACGACGCGCTGCGCATGCGCTTCACCCGGGACGAGGCGGGCTGGCACCAGTTCAACCCGCCGCCGGCCCCCGCCGACGACGTTCTGGAGCACCACGACCTGACCGGGCAGACCTCCGAACAGGCCGCCGCCGTCGCACGGGCCGCCGACGCCGTGCACGCCGGATTCGACCTGGCCCGCGGCCCGCTCCTGCGGGCGGCGCTGTTCACCGGCGACCCCGGCCAACCGGTCCTGCTGCTCCTGGTCGCCCACCACCTGGTCGTCGACGCCGTCTCCTGGCGCATCCTGCGCGACGACCTGGAGAGCGCCTACCGACAGGCCGAGCAGGGCGAACCGGTCACCCTCGGCGAACGCGGCACGTCCTTCCGGGACTGGGCGCTCGGACTCGCCGCCCACGTCGCCGCGGGCGCCCTGGACGACGAACTGCCCCACTGGGAGCAGGCGGTGTCCGCCGGGCCCGCCCGGGCAGCCCGCCCCGCCGACCCGGACGCCGACGCCGACGCCGGGGCGGGTGAGCGGGCGACGGTGAGCGTGGAACTGGACGAGGCGGACACCACGGCCTTGCTGCGGGCCGCGCCGACCGCCTACCGCACCCGTGTCAACGACGTCCTGCTGGCCGCGCTCGCCCTGGCGCTGGCCCGCTGGACCGAAAGCGAACAGGTCCGGCTGGACCTGGAGGGACACGGCCGCGAGGACGTGCTCGACGGCGTCGACCTCTCCCGGACGGTCGGCTGGTTCACCACCGTCTACCCGGTCGCCTTCCAGGTGCCCGCACCCGGCGAGTTCGGACCCGACCGCGACTGGCGGTCCCTGGTGAAGTCGGTGCGCCGCCAACTGCGCGCGGTGCCGGGCAACGGGCTCGGCTTCGGCGCGCTGCGCACCTTCGGCCCGCCCGAGGTCCGCGAGCGGCTCGCCGCCGGCGCCCGGGGCGAGGTGGTCTTCAACTACCTCGGCCAGTGGGACTCCCGCCCCGAGAACACCGGCCGCGGCCTGGTGCGCGTCGAGCGCGGCTCGTTCGGGCAGGACCACGACCCCCGCGACGGCGGCTCCCACCCGCTGGAAGTGGTGGGCGCGGTCCAGGACGGCCGCCTCGCCTTCACCTGGCACCACCGCCCCGCCGTCCACGACACGGCCAGTGTGCGCGGCGTGGCCGAGGAGTTCGGCGAGGCCCTGCGCCACATCGCCCGGCACGCCCGAGGAAGCCGATGACCGCGCCGTACCCGCCGGCGGGCCGCGGCCCCCCGCGCGCCCGCCCGACCACCACCGCCGACCGCACCCCAGCTACCACCGAGGAACGTGACATGGACGAGAACACCCGCTACCAGGTGCTGCGCAACGACGAGGAGCAGTACTCGCTCTGGCCGGCCGACATCGAGGTACCCGCGGGCTGGCAGAGCGTCGGCAAGGAGGGCACCGAGGCCGAGTGCATGGCCTACGTCGACGAGGTCTGGACCGACATGCGCCCGCGCAGCCTTCGCGAGCGCATGGCCGACAGCGAGTCCTGACCGGCCACCCGACCGGGGGCGCCGGCCGCACAACGCCGGCCCGGCGCCCCCGCCCCCTCCTACGTTCCGCTCCCTGCCACCGCCACGGCGCCCACCCCGATCGGAGCCCGCCATGACCCCCGCCCTGCGCACCGAGCGCCTCGACTTCATCCCCTACCGGCCCGAGGACGAGGACGCCTTCGTCGCACTGCTGCGCATCGAGGAGGTGTGCCACTGGATGGGCCAGGAACGCGCCCCCGAGTCGGAGCTGCGCGTGCTGTTCCGCGCGATCCAGACGGACGTGTACCCCAAGGACCTGTTCGACGTGTGGGGCCTGTGGCACGACGGGAGATACGCGGGCCACGCGGAGTTGAAGAAGACCGGCAACGTCGACGGCCACGAACTGATCACCGCCCTCGCCCCCGATTTCTGGGGCCGGGGACTGGGCAGCGAGGCCGTCCGCGGCCTGCTGCGCCACGCCGCGGACCACCTCGGGCTCAAGGAGGCCTACGGGATGGTGGGCGCGGAGAACACCGCGAGTCTGGAGATGTGCCGCCGTCTGGGCTTCCGGCACCTGCGCGACGTCGTCGGCGAGGACGGCTCGGTGACGAAGCTCCTGGCCGTCTCCACGGAGGAACCGACGTGACGCCACCGGTCACCCGGGACACCGTCCACCCACGTGAGCCCACCCGGCCGCCGAGCCCGCGACGCCACCGCGCCGCCGAGCCGCTGCGGACACGGGGCGGCCCGGCGGAGCCGGGCGCAGGTCGATCAGGAGACGGCCGGGCTTCGGCGCTCAAGCAGGATGACGTCGCGCCAGCGTCCGTGGTGTCGGCCCAGCCGTTCGCGGGTGCCGATCACGCGGAAGCCGGCCTTGGTGTGCAGGGCGAGGCTGGCGGTGTTCTCCGGGAAGATGCCGCACTGGACGGTCCAGATGCCGGCGGCGTCGGTGGACGCGAGCAGGGCCCGGAGCAGGGCGAGGCCGAGGCCTTGGCCGCGGGCGGCAGAGTGGACGTAGACGGAGTGCTCGACCACGCCGGCGTAGGCGCATCGGTCGGAGACCGGCACGGCGGCTGCCCAGCCGAGCACCTGGCCGGTGGCATCGAGGGCGACCAGGCGGTGTTCGGTGAGCCGGGAGGCGTCGAACGCCTCCCAGCCGGGGGCGGTGGTCTCGAAGGTGGCGTCGCCGCCGTCGATCCCGTGCTGGTAGATCGTCAGCACCTGACCGGCGTGCTCGGGCAGCATCGCCGTGATGGTCACGGCGGCGTTCATGCGGCGGCCTCGATGCCGAGCTCGGCGAGCAGGCCGCGGATGCGCCGCTCGATCTGATCGCGGATCGGGCGCACGGCGTCGACGCCCTGGCCGGCCGGGTCATCCAGCTTCCAGTCCAGGTACCGCGTGCCGGGGAAGTACGGGCAGGCGTCGCCGCAGCCCATGGTGATCACCACGTCGGAGGCCTGCACCGCCTCGGCGGTCAGCACCTTCGGCACCTCGGCGGAGATGTCGATGCCGACCTCCGCCAGCGCCTCGACCACGGCCGGGTTCACCGTGTCGGCAGGGGCGGATCCGGCGGAGCGGACCTCGACGCGGTCGCCGCCGAGGCGGGTGAGGAACGCGGCGGCCATCTGCGAGCGGCCGGCGTTGTGGACGCAGACGAACAGCACGGACGGGACGGCAGGAGAGCTCACGGGTTCATCCTTCGGGCAGGAGCGGCGGGGCGGGGGTTCAGCGGCCGGCGGCCGCCGGGTGGTGCACGTCGTACGGGACCACGACGTCGTCGGCGGCAGCCGCGACGGGGCGGCCGAACAGCACGGCGACCAGGGCGACGCCGACCACCAGGCCGACGAGCTGGGCGGCGACGAACGGCAGCACCGAGGCCGGGGCGATCCCGGCGAAGGTCTCGGTGAACGCCCGGCCGACCGTGACGGCCGGGTTGGCGAACGACGTGCTGGAGGTGAACCAGTACGCGGCGCCGATGTAGGAGGCGACCGCGACCGGGGCGAAGTGCGCCCGGCCGGCCCGGGCCAGACCGAAGATCAGCAGGATGAGGCCGGCGGTCGCCACGACCTCGCCCAGCCACAGATGCGGGGCCCAGCGGTCGTGGGTGGACCAGCGCACCAGCGGCTGCGCGAACATCGCGTCCGCCAGCACCGCCCCGCCGATCGCCCCGGCGATCTGCGCGGGCAGGTAGGCGGCGACCTCGCGCAGGCCCGGGCCCTCCCCGCCGCGGCGGCGTCCGGTCCACCAGGCGGCCAGGGTGACAGCAGGGTTGAAGTGGGCCCCGGAGACGGGGCCGAGCAGGGCGATCAGCACGCCGAGACCGAACACGGTGGCCAGCGAGTTGGCCAGCAGCCGCACGCCCACGTCCTGGGACAGCTGGGTGGCCTGGATGCCGGAGCCGACCACGACCGCGACCAGGGCGCCGGTGCCGACGAACTCGACCGCGGCCCGGCGCCCGAGCGGAGCTACCTCGGTCATCTCGCGCCTCCTGCCGTCTGGGCGGCCGTGCCTGCCGGAGTCTGGAGCAGGGCGGACAGCTTGGCCAGCGCGGCGGGCAGCACCCAGTAGTAGACCCAGGTCCCACGCCGCTCGGAGCCGACCAGCCCGGCCTCGCGCAGCACCTTCAGGTGGTGGGAGATGGTGGGCTGGGAGACCTCGAAGGGGCCGGTCAGGTCGCAGACGCAGGCCTCTCCGCCCTCGTGCGAGGCGATCAGGGACAGCAGCCGCAGCCGCACCGGGTCCGACAGGGCCTTGAACATCTTCGCCAGGTCCATGGCGGCTTCCTCGCCCAAGGGCTCGCGGACCATCGGCGAGCAGCACGCCGCCGCGTCGTCCTGGCCGAGCACCGGCAGTTCCAGATTCGACATACGTCTATGTTGACAGCCATCTATCCGGAGAGGCAAGCTCACTGTATCGACAGATGTCGAAACAAGACCTCGGATCGGGGAACCGCCATGTCCCGTGTTCAGCTCGCCCTGCGCGTCGCCGACCTCGAAGGCTCCATCGCCTTCTACGCCAGACTCTTCGGCACCGAGCCGGCCAAGCGCCGCCCCGGCTACGCGAACTTCGCCATCACCGAGCCCCCGCTCAAGCTCGTCCTCATCGAGGGTGAGGCCGGCGAGGACACCCGCCTGGACCACCTCGGCGTCGAGGTCGAGTCCACCGAGCAGGTGGCCGCGGCGACCAGCCGGCTCAAGGACGCGGGCCTGGCCACCTTCGAGGAGAACGACACCTCCTGCTGCTACGCGCTCCAGGACAAGACGTGGGTGCACGGCCCCGGCAAGGAGCCGTGGGAGGTCTACGTCGTGAAGGCCGACGCGGACACCCTTGGCAAGAGTGCCGACAGTGCGCCGGAGGCTTGCTGCGGCACCACCGCCTGCTGCACTCCCGACGAACAGGCCGTCGACGCCACCCAGAGCCCGGCCGAGGCGAAGACCGCCGCAGGCTGCGCGTGCGGCGGCTGACCCGCCCCGCCCCAGCTGTTCGGTGATTGATCTGCTGCGGTCATTGGGTCCGCCGACCAGGGGTCGGCGGACCCGCCGACACGCTCGCCAACCTTCCCCAGATCCTTGGACAGTGCGCAGGCCGCCTGCGGGCGGGGGCGGCCCACCGGCACTCCGACCGGACCAACGCCACCCGCGCACTGGCGGGTTCCGACATCGCCTGCCCCCCGATCGACCGAGCCGTCATCGACCGCTACCTCGCCTACTCCGCCGAGAAGCGCGGACAGAACGCAGTCGGCGGGGCGCCGTCGGTGCTCGGCGATCTGGTCGGTGATCTGACGCAGGCAGGTCAGGGCGCGTGGGAAGCGGCGGTCGGCCGTCGTGGGGATGCGCTCCAAGAGGCGGTCTCCATCGACCTATCCGCCGACGCCCTCCACGAGATCCGGACGGTCTCTCAGCCCCCTCCTCGCCGCCGACATCGCCGCCGTCCCAGGATCCCGCCTCGCCGTCCGCGCCGAGAACCTTGAGGCCTGCGTCTACCCGCTGTGCGCCGGCGACTGCTCCTGGGCCGTCCGGGCCCTGCCCCGGTGGCCCGCGGCGATCTACGTCGCCCTCGACAGCCGCCGACGCTGCCTCTGACGCGCCAGGGTCAGGAGAGCCGCGCCACCCCTCACGTGCCAGGTCGAGCACCGGGCTTCTCCCCTCGGGAACGGGACCAGGGACAGGGACAGGGACAGGGACGGAATCACGAGCACCACGACGAAGACGAAGGCGCATGCGGACACGAACCCGATCGGGCCGACGCCGCCGCGCCCGCAGGCCTGCGCGGCGGCACCGAACAGCGCCCGCGAGCGGCCGCAGCGGGCCTGCGGAGACCGTCGGAGTTTCTTCCGCTCCGAGAGCTAATAACTCCGCCAGGCCCCCCGACAAGGCCGAATGCCCTCGTGACGCACGCCCGCCATCGCTCGGACACCGGCCGCAACGGGACGCAACACCGCCGCAACTCCGCTGACCAGCAGGCAGAACGGCGATTGACAGCAGGCCTCGGCGTTCAGCACGATGAGCGCCGAGCCCACTCGCAGCACGCCGGAAGGAGGGCCGATGACCGACGTACTCGGGGTCCCGTGCCCTGCCTGTCCCCGCCCCTGCCGTGGCCACGGCCACAGCCGCTGTTGTCGCTGAACGCCCGCTCCCGCCCGGGGCCGTGCTGAGCCCGTACCGCTGATCCGGTAGAGCCCGGCGCCCGCCCCCGGGCAAGGCGCCCACCGACCGTGCGGCCGTCGGACACCCGTCCGCCACGGCCGCCCACCCGGCGCCGCCCGCACTCCCTGCACGGCATCGCACGGCACCGCGCTGCACCTGCGTGCGCCGCGCCGCCCTGTGCCGCCCCTCCCTGCGCCGCGTTCCGTATCCGGTCCGCGCCACGCCGGCAGGTCCTGCCGCCCGCCCGCCCTGCCCCACACCGGCGCGGCCGGCCGGCATCTCCTTGCCGGTTCGTTCCTTCGCCGTCCCGTCCCCCCTCCCCGCGAAAGCCGAGGTTCCGCCATGACCACCGCCCTCACCGAGCTCCGCATCACCCCGGCCGCCGGCCGGATCGGCGCGATCGTGCACGACGTCCGGCTCGGCGGCGACCTGCCCGCCGAAACCGTCGCTGCCGTCGAGGCCGCGCTGTACGAGCACAAGGTGCTGTTCTTCCGCGGCCAGAACCACCTGGACGACGCCGAACACGAGGCGTTCGCCCGCCTGTTGGGCCAGCCGGTCGGCCACCCGACGGTGCCCAGCGCGGACGGCCGGTACATCTTCGAGCTGGACGCCACCAAGGGGGTGCGCGCCAACAACTGGCACACCGACGTCACCTTCGTCCCGTCCTACCCGAAGGCCTCGATCCTCCGCTCGCTGGAACTCCCGCCGGCCGGCGGCTCCACCGTCTGGGCCAACACCGTCGCCGCCTACCAGGACCTGCCGGAGCCGCTGAAGGTGCTTGCGGAGAGCCTGCGGGCGGTTCACACCAACGACTACGACTACGCGGCGAGCCTGGCCCTGCGGCCCGAGCTGGCCGACAACGCGGAGATCGCCAAGCTGTTCCGCCAGGTGTTCGTCTCGACCGCGTTCAAGACCGAGCACCCGCTGGTCCGCGTCCACCCGGTGACCGGCGAGAAGACGCTGCTGCTCGGCGCGTTCGCGCAGCGCATCGTGGGCGTGTCGGGGGCCGACAGCCGCGCCCTGATCGACCTCTTCCAGCGGTACGTCGAGCGGCTGGAGAACACCGTGCGCTGGGAGTGGCAGGTCGGCGACGTGGCGGTCTGGGACAACCGCGCCACCCAGCACTACGCCGTCAACGACTACGGCGACGAGCCGCGCCTGGTCCGCCGGATCACCCTGGACGGCGACCTGCCGGTGGGCGTGGACGGCACCCCGAGCCGTCTGCTGGAGCCGACCGAGCCGCCCAAGGTGGCCGGTCTCGTCCCCGCCGAGGAGCTGGAGGCCTCCCTCCCGGCGTGAGCCGACCGGCCCGGGCCCGGGCCGTCCCCCGGGCCCGGGCCGTTCCCCGCAGGCCGGCGCCCCGCAACCCCGTAGCCCCGCAGCCCGAAAGGCACCCGCGATGTCCGACACGCTCCCGCACCCCGCCCTCCGCCCCGCGGACGACCGGCGGGCCGGCGACGACCGCCGCATCGGGGACGACCGGCGGGATGTCAACGCCGCCACCGTGCTGCGGACCGTGCTCGACCGCGGGCCGATCGCCCGCAGCCGGGTCGCCGCACTCACCGGGCTGAGCGCCTCCGCGGTGTCCCGGCAGGTGGTGGACCTCACCCGGATCGGACTGCTCTGCGAGCGGCCCGAGTTGACCGGCGGCGGGGCGGGCACGGTCGGGCGGCCGCAGCTGCCGGTGGACGTCGACACCGGCCGACTGGCGGTGGCGGGGCTGCACATCGGGGTGCCGTACACCACCTTCTCCCTGCTGGACCTACGCGGAAACGTGCTTTACCGGCAGGAGTTGAGCAACCGCGGCCGTACCGGGCACGCCGTGCTGGGGCCACTGCTGGAGCGGCTGCCCCGGCTGCTCGCCCAGGTGCCGGGCGGCCGGACGGTGGTCGGGCTGGGCGCCGTCACCGGTGGCACGGTCGATCCGGACCGCGGCATGACGGTCCGTCATGATCCGCTCCAATGGAAGGACATGCCGCTCGGCGAGCTGCTCTCCCGGGCCTCCGGACTGCCGGTGCGGGTGGACAACCACGCCCGGGCGCTCACCCAGGCGGAGATCCTCTTCGGGCACCCGGCCGCCCGCCGCTCCATGGTGCACCTCTTCGTCGGGCACGTGGTGGACGCGGCGCTCGCGGTGGCCGGCGTGGTGCACCTGGGCCCCGCCTCGGCCACCGGCGACGTCGCCCACCTGCCGGTGCCGGGCGACGACACGCTCTGCCACTGCGGCCGGACCGGCTGTCTGGCGGCCGCCGCTTCGGACACCACGCTCTTCGAGGCGGCGGCCGCGGACGGGATCACCTCCCGGCCCGACCGGGCCGAGCTGATCGCGGCCGTGCAGGCCGGGGACCGGCGGGCCGACCTCCTGGTCCGCCGCCGGGCCGCGATCGTCGGCCGGGCCCTCGCCCTGCTGGCGGACGTGGTCAACCCCGACCTGCTGGTGCTCACCGAGACCTTCGCGGTACTCGATCCGGTCTACCTGGACGTGGTCCGGGCCGAGTTCGCGCTCCGCTCGCACCTGCACCGGGACGCGGACCTGCTGATCGCCCAGCGGCGCGGGGCCGACGTGCTCGCCGTGGCGGCCGGCGCCGCCGTCCTGGGCGTGCTGTACGCCCGGCCGCTCCAGGCGACGGCGTCCGCCCCGGCGCCGCCCGCCGGCCCCGGCCGGCTGCTCTGACCGGACGACCCCGCCACCCCACGACCCGACACCCCCCGCCCCGCACCCCAGCCCCACCCCCTCCCACTCGCCCGCCGCCCAGCGCCCCCGCACCCCAGCACCCAGCCCCACCCCCTCCCACTCGCCCGCCCGACCACCCCGTCGAAGGACCCGTTATGACCGCGTTCACCACTTCCTCCGCCCCCGGCGTCTCCCGCCGGGCCCTGCTCCGCGGAGGCCTCGCCGGCGCCGGCCTGCTGACGCTGGCGGCCTGCCGTTCGGCCGCGGACACCGCCACCTCCGCCGCGAGCGGATCGGCGGCCCCGCGCCGGGGCGGCGTCCTCACGGTGGGCGCCGGTGTCGACTTCACCCCGAGCCTGCTCTTCGCCCAGAGCGCCAACACCCTCGTCCAGCGCCTGGTCTTCAACACCCTGACCAGGTACGACGACCGGCTCCAGCCGCAGCCCGAGCTGGCCACCTCCTGGCAGGTGGCGGCGGACGGCACCGGGGTCACGCTGAAGTTGCGCGAGGACGTGCTCTTCCACAGCGGCCGCAAGTTCACCGCGGACGACGTGGTGTTCGCCGTCAAGAACCTCCAGAACCCGGCCCGGTCGGCCCAGTTGCGGTCCACCGCCGCGGCCGTCACGGACTTCCGGAAGAACGGCGACTTCGAGCTGACCCTCGTCCTGGCCCACCCGGTGAGCAACCTCTTCGACCTCTTCGAGTTCATGATCATCCCGGATTCGGCCAGCGTCGAGGAGGCCGTCGCCGGCACCAAACTGATCGGCACCGGCCCGTTCACGCTCACCGACCGCAAGCCCGGCAGCTCCATCACCTTCGCCCGCAACGAGAAGTACTGGAACCCCGGCCGCCCCTACCTGGACGGCGTCGAGATCCGGATCGTCCCGCAGGCGGAGTCCCTGCTGTCCTCGCTCAGGACCGGCCAGACCCAGCTGTCCTACTCCGTGCGCGGCAAGGACGTGGCCACCCTCAAGGACGACCCGCAGTTCCACATCAAGCAGTACGACACCGGCGCCGGCGCCTACTACATCGGCGCCAACCTCACCGGCGAGCACGTGGGCGACAAGCGCGTCCGGCAGGCCATCGCCTGGGCGGTGGACCGCGAGCGGCTCGTCCAGCAGGCCCTCGGCGGGTACGGCACCGTCTCCTCCGCCCCCTGGCCCAAGTCCTCGCCCGCTTACAGCGAGGCCAACGCCACCCGCTACAGCCACAACCCGGACAAGGCGCGGGCGCTGCTCAAGGAGGCGGGCCTCGACAGCATCACCCTGCCGTTCGCGCACTCCAACGAGCCCGGCTCCACCGCCGTCGCCCAGATCCTGCAGTACGACCTCAAGCAGGTCGGCATCGAGACGGTGCTCCAGCCCACCGATTCCCCCACCATGCAGAAGCAGCTCATCTCCCAGACCATGCCCGCCCTCTGGACGCTCAGCCACGGCTTCGCCCAGCTGCACCCGGCCACCCTGGCGGTCAGCGCCTACCCGTTCAACGAGGCGAAGAACAGCTCGCGCTTCAGCTCGCCCGCCTACACGGACGTCGTCCAGAAGGCCTGGAACCGGCCGGACAGCGACGGCGCCGAGGCCAAGGCGCTCTACCAGCAGATCACCGACGTGCTGCTGGACGAGGAGTTCGTCATCGACCTCGCCATCGCCGGCCTGGTCGAGGTCGCCGGCGGCAAGGCCCGCGGCGCCGACCTCAACAAGTTCGGCTACCTCAACCTCGACGACGCCTACCTGACGGCCTGACCGATGCGCACCTTCCTCGTCAAACGGCTGCCCTCGGGGCTGCTCGTCCTCGTCCTCGCCTCCTTCCTGGTCTTCCTCATCCTCCGGCTGATCCCCGGCGACCCGGCCACCTCGCTGGCCGGGCCCGACGCCGGCCCGGAGGCCGTCGCCGCCGTCCGCGGCCGGCTCGGCCTCGACCGACCGCTGCTCACCCAGTACGTCAGCTGGCTCGGCCACCTCGCCACCGGGGATCTCGGGCCCAGCTACGCGATCGGCGGGCAGGTCGCCGACCTGATCGGCAACGGCCTCGGCGCCACCGTCCAACTCACCCTCGGCGCCCTGCTGCTGGTGATCCTGATCGCCCTCCCGCTGGGGGTGCTCGGCGCGACCACCCGGCGCCGGCCGGTCGCCGCCGCCGTCCGCGCCTTCACCACCGCCGTCCTCGCCGTGCCCCCGTTCGTCACCGGCGTCCTGCTGGTACTGCTCTTCGCGGTCACCCTCGGGCTGCTGCCGGCCGGCGGCCACGAGTCGCTGCTCGACCAGCCCGACCTCGCCGTCCAGTACCTGCTGATGCCGGCCGTCTGCCTGGCCCTGCCGAGCACCGCCGTGCTCGCCCGCTACCTCAAGGACGGCATGGAGCGCGCACTCGCCGAGGACTACGTCCGCACCGCCACCGCGCTCGGCGTCTCCCGCCGGCGGATCGTCTGGCAGCACGCCCTGCCCAACGCGCTGCCGCCCGCGATCACCGTGCTCGGCCTGCAGATCGGCCAACTCATCGCCGGCGCCGTCCTGGTGGAGCGGATCTTCGCCTGGCCCGGCCTCGGCCAGCTGATCGAACAGGGCGTGATCCGCCGCGACTACCCCGTCGTGCAGGACCTCCTGCTGCTGATCGTCGCCGTCTACGTCACCGTCCAGCTGCTCACCGACCTGGTGTACGCGTGGCTGGACCCCCGGATCCGGTGGGAGTGAACCGATGACCGTCCTCACGGCCGACCGGCCGAAGTCCCCCGGCGCCCGCCGCCACAACCGCTACCTGGCCGGGCTGCTGACCGGCCGCGGCCTCACCGGCCTGGCCCTGGTCGGCGTGATCGCCCTGGCCGCCCTCGCCGCGCCGCTGCTCACCGACCTCGACCCGAACGCCCAGAGCGCGCTGGCCCTGGCCGGGCCGAGCGCCGCCCACCCCTTCGGCACCGACGACCTGGGCCGCGACCTCTTCAGCCGGGTGCTGCACGGCACCGGCACCGACCTCGCGATCACCTTCGCCGCGGTGCCGGTCGGCGCCCTGCTGGGCTGCTCCTTCGCCCTGCTCGCGGCCTCGTCCCGGGTGGCCGACCTCGCCGTCCAGCGCGTCTTCGACCTGCTGCTCGCCTTCCCCGGGATCATCCTGGCCCTGGCCGTCACGGCCGTCCTCGGCCCCGGCCGCTGGCCGGTCCTGATCGTCATCGCGCTCGCCGAGATCCCGGGCTTCGGCCGCCAGTTGCGGGCCGGCATCCTCGTCCAGCGGGAGCGCGAGTACGCCCTGGCCGCCCGGGTCGGCGGAGCCTCCCGGCTCCGGGTGCTGCTGCGCCACGTCGTCCCCAACGCGGCCGACCCGCTGATCGTGCAGACCGCCGTCGCGCTCTCCATCGGCGTCTTCATCGAGGGCGCGATGAGCTTCCTCGGCCTCGGCGTCCGGCCGCCGGAGCCCACCCTCGGCTCGATCCTCAGCCAGTCCGTCGCCTACCTCTCCACCCAGCCCACGTTCGCGGCCGCCCCGCTGGCCGCCACCACCGCCCTGGTCCTCGGCTTCACCCTGATCGCCGAGGCGCTGAACAAGGGAGTGCGCCGATGAGCCGCCCGGCGAGCCGCCCGGAGCACGGCCCCGACAGCCGCCCGGAGCACGGCCCCGACAGCCGCCCGGAGCACGGCCCCGACAGCCGCCCGGAGCACGGCCCCGACAGCCGCCCGGGGAGCAGTCCCGAGAGGGGCCCGGTGCTCCGGGTCCGCGACCTCACCGTCGCGTTCGGCGGCGCGGGGGAGGGAGCCGGAGCCGCCACCGGCCGGGGGGTCGGCGCCGTCCCCGAGGTCGGCGCCGACCCCGAGGTCCGCGCCGTCGACGGGGTCGGCTTCGAGCTGGCGGCCGGCGACACGCTCGGGCTGGTCGGCGAGTCCGGCTCCGGCAAGTCGACCACCGCGCTGGCCCTGCTGCGGATGCTGCCGCCGGGCGGCCGGATCACCGTTGGTTCGGTCGAGCTCGACGGCCAGGACCTCGCCGCGCTGCCCGAGCCGGCCCTGCGCCAGCTGCGCGGACGGCGGATCGCGATGATCTTCCAGGATCCGATGTCCTCGCTGAACCCGGTGCTCACCGTGGGCAAGCAACTGGACGAGGCCCTGCGGGCGCACGGCACGGCGGACCGCCCCGCGCGGGCCGCCCGTGCGGTCGAGCTGCTCGGCCTGGTCGGCATCCCCGACGCCGCCGGCCGGCTGCGCGACCACCCGCACCAGTTCTCCGGCGGCCAGCGCCAGCGGATCATGATCGCGCTCGCCCTCGCCCACGACGCCGAGGTGCTCGTCGCCGACGAACCGACCACCGCACTCGACCCGACCGTCCAGCAGCAGATCCTCCGGCTGCTGGCCCGGATCAACCGGGAGACCGGCACCGCCCTCGTGGTGATCAGCCACGACCTCGGCGTGATCGCCCGGACGTGCCGCCGGATCCTGGTGATGCGGGAAGGCCGGGTGGTCGAGCAGGGCCGGACGGCCGAGGTGCTCGCGGCGCCCCGGCACCCGTACACCAAGGAGCTGCTGGCCGCCGTGCCACGGCTGGACGCCCCCTCCGAGGCCGCCGCCAACAGCACCCCGGGCCCCGAACCGCTGCTCACCGTCAGCGGGGTGGGCAAGACGTACGGGCCGCGCCGACGGGCCGTCACCGCGCTGGACGGCGTCGACCTCGTCCTGCACCCCGGCGAGACGCTCGGGCTGGTCGGCGAGTCCGGCTCCGGCAAGTCGACGCTGGCCCGCGCGCTGGTCCAGGTGCACGCCCCCTCGGCCGGCACCATCCGGTTCCGCGGCGAGGAGTTCGGCCGCGGCGGCGGTACCGCCGCCCGCCGCGAGGTGCAGATGGTCTTCCAGGACCCGTACGCCTCGCTCAACCCCCGGATGACGGCCGGGCAGATCATCGCCGAACCGCTGATCGCCCACGGGCTCGGCGACCGGGCGACCCGGGAGAAGCGGGTCGCCGAACTGCTCCGGCAGGTCGGGCTGGATCCGGCCACGGCCGACCGGCACCCGCGCGCCTTCTCCGGCGGCCAGCGCCAGCGGATCGGCATCGCCCGGGCGCTGGCGCCCGAGCCGAGCGTGCTGATCTGCGACGAGCCGGTCTCCGCGTTGGACGTCTCGGTGCAGGCGCAGGTGATCGAGCTGCTCGCCCGGCTCCAGCGCGACCTCGGGCTCGCCATCCTCTTCATCGCCCACGACCTCGCGGTCGTCCGGCAGGTCAGCCACCGGATCGCGGTGATGCACCGCGGCCGGATCGTCGAGACCGGCCCGGCCGACCGCGTCGTCACCGCCCCCGAACACCCGTACACCGCCGAACTCCTGGCCGCCGTCCCCCGGCTGGAGTCCGCCCCGCAGCTCGCCCCGCACCTCACCACCCGGAGCCCCGTATGACCAGCACCCCGGACCCGCACCGCCCCGCCGAGGACGCCCGCCCCGCCGCGGACGCCCGCCTCGCCGAGGACGGCGCCGGCACCGCCCCCGGCACCGCCGCCGACCCGCACCGCCGCGACCCCTACGCCGGGTTCCCCGGCACCGTCGGCCGCACCTTCGGCGCCTCCACCCCCGCCTGGCCGGAGCCGGTCCGCCCGCGCGAGGGCGCGCCCAACATCGTCGTCGTCCTGATCGACGACATGGGGTACAGCGACATCGGCCCGTTCGGCTCCGAGATCCCCACGCCCACCCTGGACCGGCTCGCGGCGACCGGCGTCAAGCTGGCCAACTACCACACCATGCCGCTCTGCTCTCCCGCCCGCGCCGCCCTCCTCACCGGCCTCAACCCGCACCGGGTCGGCTACTCCTTCGTCGCCAACGCCGATCCCGGGTTCCCCGGCTACGGCATGGAGGTCGCCGGGGACATCCCCACCCTCGCCGAGCTGCTGCACGACCGGGGCTACGCCACCTACGCCGTCGGCAAGTGGCACCTCACCCGGGACTCCGCCTCCAACGCGGCCGACAACCGCGCCAACTGGCCGCTGCAGAAAGGCTTCGACCAGTACTACGGCGTGCTGGAGGGCCTCACCAGCCTGTTCCACCCGCACCAACTCGTCCGCGACAACACCCCGCTGGACATCGACGAGTTCCCCGAGGGCTACTACTACACCGACGACATCACCGACCAGGCGATCGCCATGGTGAAGTCGCTGCGGGCGCACGACGCCGAGAAGCCGTTCCTGCTCTACCTGGCGCACAACGCGGTGCACGGCCCGCTCCAGGCCAAGCCGGCCGACCTCGCCCGGCACAAGGGCCGGTACGACGGCGGCTGGGACGAGCTGCGCGCCGCCCGGTTCGCCCGCCAGCTCGCCGCCGGTCACTTCCCGCCCGGCACCGAGCTGCCCGAGCGCAACGGCGAAGCCGGTCACGACGTCGGCCCGTGGGACGAACTCACCGACGTCCAGAAGAAGGTGTACGCCCGCTACATGGAGGTGTACGCCGCCATGGTCGACAACGTCGACCAGAACCTCGGCCGGCTCACCGACACCCTCGCCGCGCTCGGCGAACTCGACAACACCATCATCGTTTTCACCTCCGACAACGGCGGCACCGGCGAGGGCGGCGCGGAGGGCACCCGCAGCTACTTCAGCCGCTTCGTCCACCACCCGAACCTGCCCGAGGACTGGAACCCCGACGTGGAGCGGGAGATCGAGCTGATCGGCGGCCCGCAGTCCCTCGTCCACTACCCGCGCGGCTGGGGCATGGCCTCCAACACGCCGTTCCGCTTCTACAAGGGCCAGACCTACGCGGGCGGCGTCCGGGTGCCGTTCGTGCTCTCCTGGCCGGCCGGGCTGCCCCGCGCCGAAGCCGACGGCGGGGTCCGCGCGCAGTACCAGTACGTCACCGACATCCTGCCCACCCTGCTCGAACTCGCCGGTGTCGAAAGGCCGTCGGAGCGCGGCGGGCAACCGGTGCAGTCGCTCGACGGCATCAGCTTCGCCCCCGTGCTGCGCACGCCCGGCGCGCCGTCCACCCACCCCGAGCAGTACTGCGAGATGACCGGCAACCGCAGCTACTACCGCGACGGCTGGAAGCTGGTCACCCTGCACCGGTTCGGCGCGCCGTACGACGACAGCGAGTGGGCCCTGTACGACCTGCGCACCGACCCGACCGAGATCCACGACGTCGCCGCCGACCACCCGGAACTGGTCGAGGAGTTGGCCGCCGCCTGGGAGGCCGCCGCCTGGCGCAACGGCGTGTTCCCGCTGGCCGACGGCAGCGGCGCCCTCGCCCTGCGCGGACCCGAGGCCGACCGCCTCCGCCGGCCGGTCACCCTGCTGGCCGGGACCCCCGAGCTGGAGCGCTACCGCTCCTCCCGCCTGATCTCCTTCCGCTCCTTCGCCGTCGAGGTCGAGCTGACCGCCCACGGCGCGGACGACCGGGGCGTCCTGGTCTCGCACGGCGACCAGGGCGGCGGCTACAGCCTCTACGTCGAGGACGGCCGGCTGCACTTCGCCTACAACCAGTACGGCGAGCTCTTCGAGGCCGACGGCGGCCCGCTCGCGCCGGGCGCCCGCCGGATCACCCTGGAGGCCACGGCCGTGGCCGACCTCAAGTGGGAGTTCCGCATCCTGGTGGACGGCGCGGAGGGCGGCCGGCTCGGCCCGGTGCACCAACTGATCGGCATGGCACCGTTCCAGGGCATCAGCGTCGGGATCGACCGCAAGTCCCCGGTCTCCTGGCCGGTGCACGAACGGCACCGCTCCTTCCGCTACACCGGCGGGCTGCACGCCGTCACCTACCTGCCCGGTGAGCCGGCGCCGTACGACCCCGAGACGGTCGTCCGGGCGCTGCGGGAGGCGGCGGCCGCGTTCGAGTAGACCGGCCGGGCCGGGCGGTAGGGGCGGGCCCGCCCCCACCGCCCGGCCCGGCCGGCCTCAGCGACTGAAGAACGGGCAACGCCTCCATCCCCGGGGCGGGCGCGCAGGGCCCTGAGGTCCCTGTGCGGACGCCGCCCCGAGCCGGTCCACCACCTGCGCGGGTTCACGCTCGAAGGTTCCTCGACCAGTCTCCCCGGGAGCGGTAGGCACGGCCGTCACCGATCTGCTTCATCCCACCGGGGAGGACGTCCCCGTGGTACGGGTACTGTTCCGTCACCGCCGCCAGCAGGAACTCGAGGAATCCGCCCTCGAAGAGATCCCACTCCCGCATCGAGTCGAACTTGGCGGCGACCGGCCACCGGTCCGGGTCGCGGCCCCGCATCAGCCAGAAGAAGTGGTCGGAGTTCCAGTTGTTCCCCCACTTCAAGAGACCGCCCTCGGCGGGGAACAACGGATACGGGCACTCGTCGTAGTCCCCGTCCCGGTAGGCCTGGGCCAGCCAGGCACAGTATCCGTAGGGGTTCGTCGTGCCGTACCGGAATCCGGCGAAGCCGGGCGGCTCCCCGATCTTGGGACTGGGCGCTGCCGATGGTGTGTAGATGTGGAGTTCGTCGCTGATGCTGACCATCCCGTACCGGTCGGCGAACGCCCGGTAGTCCGCCGGCAGCTGGAACCCGAGCACCTCCGGCCCCAACTCCCACGGGACGGGGACCACCCCGTCCAGAGGCGGCCCGATCACCGAGCCGAGCCGCTCCAGCATCTTCTCGATGCTCACGTCCACTCCCATCAGTCGTCCGTTCTCGCCCGGGGCTAGTTGCCCAGGGATACCAGGCCGTTCAGGCCGTACGTGCGGTTGTCCACGAATGTCCGGGCGGAGTCCGTGGTCGCCCCGGTGGTGGCGTCCCAGGCGTGGAGCGACATCGCCCACCCGTTCGGAACGGTGCTGCTGAGGCTGTTGTACTGCGGAAACACGTTGTACAGCACAGGGCCGCGGCCCATGACCTTCTCGGCTCTGGTCTCGAAGGTCCGCATGCTGTTGGTGATCGTGCCGCCGGTTCGCTGGTTGGTGTTGGCCCCCCGCTGGAAGCACGGCGTCAGGTTCCGCTCGTCCGCTGTTCCGCCGGCCATGCGCGGTACGGAGTGGCAGCGAGCGATGTCGGAATCCGAAGTGAACCCCAGGGTGGCCGCCCGCGCCTTGGCATCGGTCCAGCCCCGGATGTCGCCGGCCGCGGCCTGCCCCCTGCTGGAGCCGGGCGTGCCTTCGAGACAGGCATTGACGCCCTGGTTGCGGTTCTGACCGTCCGACGGCAGGTAGCTGACCCACCCGCCGCCGTTCAGGGGTACCGCCCCCGTCGGCTCCAGATCCTTGCAGGTGGGGACAGGCCGGTCGGCGTTCTCCTCGGAGCCGGGGTTGCTGGGCACCGGAGCGGGCTCCGGGGAGGCGGGTACTTCCTGAACCGTCGTGATCCCGTCGAGGGGGAGCGTTTCACCGTCGCGGTACGCGACGACCCCGCCGGATTCGAAGACCTCCGGGGCCAGCACGGGAGCCGGGGCGGGAGCTGGAGCCGGGGCCGGGGCCGGGGCGGGAGCTGGAGCCGGGGGTGCGGTAGCGGTGGGGGCCGGGCCCGGGGATGCGGTGGTGGCCGGTGCCGGTGCCGGTGCCGGTGCCGGTGCTGGAGCCGGGGATGCGGTAGTGGTGGGCGCCTGGACCCGTAGTGCCGTGTAGTGCCCGTTGGGCTTGCGGGCCAACCCGTCGTAGGGGACGGCAGGGCTCGTGAGCATGGCCGCCTGCGCGGCCG
Source organism: Kitasatospora sp. NPDC001603 (assembly GCF_040298365.1). Classification (NCBI taxonomy): domain Bacteria; kingdom Bacillati; phylum Actinomycetota; class Actinomycetes; order Kitasatosporales; family Streptomycetaceae; genus Kitasatospora; species Kitasatospora sp. NPDC001603. Next base: position 4,246 of record NZ_JBEPAA010000025.1, on the reverse strand, counting down.
GCAGCCGCCGGACGGCTTCGGGCGTCAGGTACGCCGTCCCCGGCCGCGTGTCGACGGTCGTGCCGCTCTGCTGCCCGTACTGCTTCATGGCGGAGGTCTGCGGCTGCCGGTAGGGGCTGTCCGCCGTGTCGGCTTCCCGGCCCCGGGCCTCGTGGTCGCGCTCGGGCGGCGCGGGAGCGTCGCCGCCCTGATCCATCGTCACCGCCGGATCGGGCGGGGTCCGGGCCAGACTCTGGAGGACCTCGGCCATCTCCTGGAGCAGCTGCTGGGTCTGGACCTGGAGCTGCTGGGACCTGGCCCTTGCCGTGGAGGACTTCTCCGCATTGGTCCTGGAAGCGGCGTTGAGCTGGGACTTCCGCGAGTTGAGCTGCGCCTCCTGCTGCCTGACCGCGCCCTCCTCGCCCTGGAGCTTGGCCTCCTCGGCCTTGACCTGGCTCTGTTCGGTCTGCAGCTGGGCCGCTTCGGCGTTGTAGCGGCCGACCGCGGCAGCCTGATCCGCGGGAGGCTTGGCCGCGTTGTGGGCGTCGATCTTGCCGCTCAGCGCCCTCGCGCGCGTGTTGTGGGCGTCGATCTCGCTGTTCACCGCGGCGGCCCTGGCGGACAGCGCGGTGTCGGCGCTCTCCACCTCCGCGGCTTCTTTGGTGATCCGTTCGGCCTCGGCGATCACCTCCCTGACCATCTGCTCGATTTCGGCCTCCGTCCGCTTCTGCGCCTCGACCTTCTGGGCGAGCGCCGGGGCGACGGCCGCGACGTCCCTGGGCTGGGCCAGGGCGGCCACGGTGTCGGGCGGGGCCATGACCGGCGTGTCGGCCGCAGCCCTCGTCACTGCCGCCGTGCCGACGAGCGGCAGCAGGAGCGCCAGCACCAGGGCGACGGCACGCCCCACAGCCCGCCGGGGGCGGCCGGCCGGCCCGAGCGGGGTCGCGGTCATCCGGTCACCTGCTTGGTGAGCTCGTCGGCCACCTTCCAACTGGTCGCCTCGCCGTCACCCGCCTGGCACACGGAGACCTGCACCAGGCTCGTGCCCTTCACCCACGCCTGGTGATAGCAGGCCCAGCCCGCGCTACCCTCCTGCGCCGCGGTCCACGCCACCGCGACCTCAGTGCTGGGGCGCGCCGTGTAGACCCACTTCGAGCTGCGGCCGGCCTGACCGGCGACCGTGGCCGACGGGCACTTCGCCAGGCCCTCGGTGAGCGTCCGGAAAGCGGCGCCGGCCTTCTCGGCCTCCGGGAAGACGCCGAACACCTGGTTCACCGTGTAGCCGCCGGTGCCCGCGGCGTCCTGGTAGGTCGCCGACAGGAAGGCCTTCCACGCCTGCCCGTAGACCGCCTCTGTCGTCGGCCCCGCCGCGACGGCGCACTCCGGCGGCGCCACGTCGAGCGGCGCGTGGGGCCGGTCCGACTGCGGGCCGGCGACCACCGTCGTCCCAGCCAGCCGGCTGACGCTGTCAGCGCCGAGGAGCTGCGCCTGGACCGTCCCCGCGGCCACGTGCGGCGCACGTCCCGCGGGCTGCTGAGGCCACACCCACCACCCGATACCGGCCAGCACCAGGCAGGGGAGGAGAGCGGCCACGAGCAGCGGCCAGTGGCGCAGCACCTTGGCTCCCCGCCGCGTCGCCCGCACCCCGGGTGGTACCGCCGCCTCCGACGAAGGCTCCGCCCCCCGCCCCGGGACCGGTCGCGGGGCAGCCGACGCGGGTTGCGGTGTGCCTCGGCCCGGCGGTCGCGCCGGCGGCGCGGGGGCGGACGGTGCCGCGGCAGACGACGAGGCGGACGACGCGGCGGACGGTGCCGCGACCGGGGCTGATCGCGGGCGGCCGCTGTCGCCGGGCCGGGGCGCCACCGCGTGCGGCGTCTGCTGCCGGGCGGGCGGTGTCGGCGTGGCTGGGTCCTGGTTCCCGTAGTGGTCCGTCATGGCGTCCTTTTCGTCACGGGGTTCGGGTCGGTGCTGTTCATCGGTGGCACGGGACGGGGAGGAGGAACACCGCGACCATCACGGCGGTGGAGTCGGGCCGGATGCCCGGTACGGCCGGCCGGAGCTCGGCCGCGGTCATCGGCTCCGCCCGCGGTTGCTGGCACAGCGACGCCACCTTGTCCGCCCAGCTGTCGCCGGTACGGCGTGCGCCCGACTCGTCGGCCAGCACGCCGGCCGGCAGCCGGAGACCCCCTCGCCTCCGCCGTCGGATCCCCTCCCTCACGTACGCGCACGGGCGTCACGAACGGGGCAGCCCGGGTCGGCCGCGCGCGGGGAGGCCGGGCCCGCCGAACCTGCCATCCGCTGTCGATGCTGACGCGTCGCCGGACAACCGCACAGGTCAAAGCACCGGCCACGTATGGCCGGTGGTCAGGGGGAGGTCGCTACGGCCGCTTCCTCGCGGATGCGCGGGCCTGAACGGCGGACACACCCGGAGGATCGGTGCCGCGCCACCACCGGCACCCTTCTCGCGGGGCGGGGGAGCGCGACGGATCGTCCGGCCCTGCTGCTGGTGCCGGACGCCGGGGACGCCGGTCGGGTGCCGTTGCGCGGCGGGCTGTTGCGGACCCCCATCGGCGTCCCGCGATGACGCCGGCACGGATGCTGAGGTGCGCGCCGAAGGCACCAGCCGCGGTGCCGGGGGAGTTCGGAGGCGTTCGGAGGCGGCCCGGACGATCGAGCGTCCGCGCCGCTGCGTTCTGTCCGGGCTGCACGGCAGGGAGCACCTGATGGTGCCGGCAGCGGCGACCGCCCCTCGGGCCGCTGGACCCGGTATCAGGGTTGCCTCGACGACTCCGGCTGGCGGGTCGTGATCTTCACGCGGCCATAGATGACGAGTCCGATCGGGTCGACGTTCGCCGCGGTCAAGCTCCGCACCATGGTCCCCCTGGCGGGCCGGCAACCCGACCGCGGCCCTCCCGACGGTGTTCAAGCTCGTCGAGTCCGCACCGGTCGATGGCGCGCAATCGCCGGCGCTCACCTGATCCCCCCGGTTCGTACCGGCACCCGTTTCGACGATGGCGTCCGGGTCGAGTGGGAGGGGCTGGTGACCCGAGCCGCCGTGTCCTGGCGTGGTGCCGGCGGCATGGCGAGTCGAGGACGCCGCCGCTGAGCTTGCCGGGGCTGTTCAGAGCCCGACGTCGGCCGAGTGCGGCAGCCCGGGCCCCGTGCGGCCCGGGCCGACCAGCAACTCCCGGTCAGGGGCGGGGAAGCTGACGGGCCGCCGCCTCGACCGTCCGCGCATGCTCTCGTCCGAGGCAGGAGGACGCCTTGGACCTGAGCGGCCTGCCTGGGCGCAACGTCCACGGCACCGCACCGGTACCCGTCCGTCGCCCGTTCGGGAGGTCCCGCCCCTGCTCAAGGCTCTGCGCGCCCGGCGGCCCGGGGAGAAGCTGTACGTCGTTGCTGGACGACTTCTCCCTGCACCAGCACCCGAACGTGCGGGTCTGGGCGGCGGCCGACGACGTCGAGCTGGTCTTCCTGCCGACCTACGGGTCGTGGCTGAACTGGATCGAGTCCGAGTTCGCCGCTCTGCGCTACTTCGCCCTCAACGGCGCCGACCACCCCGGCCCCGGCGAGCAGGAAGCCGCCCTCACCGCCTATATCCACTGGCGCAGTGCACGAGCTGAGCCGAAGACCGGCTTCGCTTCGGACTCACCGATCCGCAGCTCGATCCACTACCCGGAAAGGGCCGGACGGCCGCTGGGCCGGGCGCGACGGCCTGCTCGCCATCGCGATCACCGTCCTCGCGTAGCGCGTCGCCGCGCTCGCGCCGACGCACCCCGGCCGGGGCGGGGCGACGCTTTCGCTCGCCGTGTTCGAGTGCGCCGCCGACCTTGATATGTCATGCTTTCGTCAAGGCATTTCGTCCCGACGAACAGGAGCACCCTGTGCGCATGCGGCAACGCCTCATCACGGCGGCCACCGCCTCGACCATCGTCGTCGGAGCCGTGATCACCCTCGCGCCTCCCGCCTCCGCCACCATCACCGGCTGCACCCAGAAGTACGTCACGGGCAGCGGCGGACACCGCGGTGCCGCCATCACCTGCAAGGGTGACGGCAGGTCGCGCTTCCAGGCCGCGATCACCTGCAAGCGCCTCGACAACGGCTACGAGTACCGCCACGACGGCCCGCCCGAGTGGGCCTGGCCGGGCGGTGGCACCTCCACCGTCTGGTGCGACCTCGGCGCCAACGTGATCCACGCCGCGTACGTCGCCCTTCCCTGACCTCGCGTCGCCGGCCGTGGGGGGGGGGGGGGGGCGGGGCGGCGGGC